>JANYIQ010000173.1 GCA_025362575.1 Bacteroidia bacterium | reverse complement strand
AATAGAAGACAAGCAATGCCGCGATCAATTGCCCGTCTTTTTTTGCGTAATATATTTTGTAATCGGAGCCGTAATCAAAAATTTTCGGAATCAGCCTGAAAAAATTTTCGGGTTTGGCAATTCCGCCAATAGCAGCTAAATTTTCCTGATGTGTACTGATCAAAAAATCTAAATATTCTGTGCCTTCTTCATCGCCAAAAGTGATGTCTAATTTTTGGGCTTTGCGAACAAGGTTCCTTGTTTTGTAATGAATCACTTTCATCACACTTTCTCCAATATCTTCGGTTGCTGCGGGTAGTAGGGTTAATTGTCCTATTCGTGAATCTTTACAAGTGTAATCAGTGGTTTTTTCATAGAATTCTTCCGTTGGATCAAGGGGAGACGAAATGAGAGTTGTGGAAGCACAATTATTTTCCTTAGAGAATTTGTAAAATGCATCTATAAGTGAATTTCTTATTTCAGTATTGTTTTCGAACTCGATCACCGCACCATTGCTTCCGTAAAACGGAATAGAATTCAATACATTCCCAAATTCTTTATTTTTTTTCAGGAATGCAGGTAACACACCTTTAATTGAACCGCTTTCGTCAGTCGCAATAAAATAGAAATCATCTTCTTTTAAAAATTCTTTCAAAAGTTTGCGGTATTTATTAGAGGCGTATAAAAGCGTTTTGGGATCATTCAAAAGAAAAGCATCGTAAGCTTTTTCTAAGGACGGATCTAACATTTTAATAGACATGTTGGCTATTGGATTTTTTCACCATTTAAAAATAAACGACACCACCATTCAAAATTCATGAATGACCATATTAAAAGGCGGTGATTTATTCTTTGATTAATGTGTTCGTCAACAATTTTTTCTATGTATTTTGGATTGATGAATTCGGAAGAAACTGTTTTTTTATTGAGGAGAAGATCCTTCACGTAATTAGCGTTCTCGCCTCTGTACCAACTTTCATCAGGCGCTGAAAAACCTTGCTTTTTGCGATTGATAATGGATTCAGGCATAAGATCCATCATTGCTTTTCTCAAAACATTTTTTCCGTCATCAAATTCTTTGTAAGAACCGATTTGCTGGCGCTTATGGCTGTCATTTTCGTTTATTTTTTTAATTTCGGCAGTTAAATTACCAAGTTTGTGCCTAACCGGAATTTTTTGAGCAAAGTTCACAAGGTCATTATCCATGAATGGAAAACGCTCCTCCAAGCCATTTGCCATGGATAATTTATCTCCCACCAAAAACAAGCTGGGTAGAAATGTTTTTATCTCGAAGTATAATGAATTATTAATATGTTGTTCGGGCGTTGCGTATTTAAGTTTATCATTAAAGGTGAATACTCGCTCGAATATTTCGCGGGGCTCTTTTATGCCTATGTTACTGAAAGTTTTTGGATTGAATAATTGAATTTTTTCTTCATCAGGAACCAAGCGTTGCCAAAAACTATAATATTGATCAAAGAATTCTTTTTGGCCAATGGCGTCAAATACTTTGTAGTAGCGCCATGGATAGCCTCCATATAATTCATCGCCACCGGTTCCTTGCAAACAAACTTTTACAAATTTAGAGGCTAAGCGAGAAATATAATAATTGGGATAACTCATCCCAACCTTAAGGTCTTCTAAATGCCAAACAACACGGGGTAATGACCAACCAATATCACCGGCATTGATTACCTGTTCGTAATGTTCGGTTTTAAATGCGCTGGCCATAAGTTCTGCATCACGACGTTCATCATAATTCGATTCTACACCGGTAACATTACTCATGTCGAAGCCGCAGGTAAATGTTGCCATTCTTGGTATTAAACCCGCTCCAACTGCAGTTATGGCGCCTGAATCCATACCACCGGATAAATAAGAACCAACAGGTACGTCGGCTATCATTTGTCGTTGAACGGCCTGTTTAAATAACCTTAGAGTTTCATTTTTTGCATCATCAAAACTCATGGTTTCGTCGGTTTCAGAAAAATCGTAATCCCACCATGCTTTATGTTTAATGTGTGTAAACCCTTTGTCTATCTCAATGATATTAGCGGGAGGTATCATTGCTACATCTTTGAAAAGAGTTCGGAAAGAGAAAAGATTCTGAAAAGTAAAATATTCATTCAATGAACTCAAATCAACTTCAACTTTAAACGCTTTGTGCTTCAAGAATGCCTTTATTTCAGAAGCAAAAATAAATGTATTTTTGTTTTGCCAATAATATAAGGGTTTAATCCCAAAGCGATCACGCGAGAGATAAAGTTTCCGATTGCTTTTATTAAATGCTGCAATGGCATACATTCCATTAAGGCGTTCAAAAAATTTTGGTCCGTAAGCTTCAAGGCCTTCAACAATTACTTCTGTGTCAGTTGTTGATCTGAAAGTATGTCCTTTATTAATGAGTTCCTGTTTGAGTTCTTTGAAATTATAAACACAGCCATTAAAAACAATGGTCCAATTTTTTTGCTCTGATGACATTGGTTGAGCGCCTTTGTCGGATGTGTCTAAGATGGATAGGCGACGATGACCTAAAGCTATGTTGCCATCAATGAAAATTCCTTTTCCATCAGGACCACGGTGTGCAATGGCATCAGACATTGAAGTAATAGTTAATTCGTCTGCAGGTGAATTATCTAGATTTATTATTCCGGTGATTCCACACATATTATTTTGAAACGATCATGGTGTGACAAGCTTCTTCACTTCTGAAGAAATCAATATTTAATTTTAATTTATTAGCCCAGGCCTTAAATTCTTCCGGAGAATAACGCTCTGCATTACTTGGAGAATACCAATCGAAATTGGTGGCATCATTAATCTGCGGAGTAAATTTTTCATTCCAGAAACATTTTAAAAAGTTCCAGTAAATGAAACGTTGAATGTCGTATTCTCCTCCTTTAATTCCTAAAACCGGAATATCAGGGGAAGTGAATTTTACGTTAAGTTGAGAAAGGGTCTTTCCTAATTCGGTAAGTTGACTCGAGAAGGCCCACATCTCTTCATGAGAAATTGTGTGCGTGGCTTTTCTAAAGTAGTCGTCAAGTAATTCGCGAGGCAGTGCTTTTTTAGCATAAACGTAACAGGCAAATTTACCGGTAGCTGATAACAGCGATGATAAATGTTCAAATGTTTTTTCCGGATTTTCTGTGTGATGAATTACCTGATCACATAACACAAAATCAACTGAGCCTTTTTTGAAGGGGAGATTGGCAATGTCGCCTCTGAAAAAATATAAGTTAGGAATTTGTTTGTATCGTCTTGCGGCAACATTAATGGCATCTGAATAATCGATTCCAAATACAATTGAGTTTGGCGCATTTTCTGCCAGCCATGCGCTCTTATAACCAAGTCCGCAACCCGCATCAATTATTACTTTTTTATCCTTTAAAAAATCCTGCAAGCCCTGAAGGGTTTTGAATCCATACAGATCTAAAACCCATTCTTTTTGAAAAACTTCGCCAACTTCGGTACTGCTTTCGTTATCTAACTTTACCCATTTTTCCGAAAATGAATCGTTGGTTTGCTCTTGGTTAGGATGTTCCGAAGAATTCTGTAAAATGGCAAGATTGTCGATGAATGTAACCGGTGACGCGAATAGATTTTCTAATTTAATACTCATTATTTTATGGATTTTATTTTTTCTACAACATAACGAAAATCTTCCTCTGTCATTTTATTGTGCAGGGGAATGGACATTGAATATTCATTAGCTGCATATGCTCCGGGAAAATCTTGCGATTTAATGTTAAATGTTTTTTTATAAAAACCCAACATGTGAACTGCATGTGTGCCCGGACGTGTGCTGATCCCGTTCTGCTGAAGGTATTCCATCATGTCGTTCCGTTTCATTGGCGATTTACTTTCATCAATCAATAATACATAACTCTGCCAGCCGTGTTTATATCCTTTTGGAATATAGGGAACATGTAACCAGGGGATGGAAGAAAATTCTTGCGAATAGTAGTCAGCCCATTTCTGACGTTCGTCAATGAACTTATCCAGTTTTTTGATCTGAACAACGCCAACTGCGCCTTGGATGTCTGTCATGCGATAATTAAATCCTACCATATCGAATTCAGGTAAAATGTATGGCTTAGGTCCTTTATGTCTCTGTTCTTCTGAAACAGATGCACCGTGATTGCGAAGCATGTTCATTCGTTCAGCTAATTTATCGTCGTTAGTTGTCAGCATTCCTCCTTCGCCGGTTGTTACGGATTTACGGGGATGAAATGAAAAACAACCAATGTCGCCTAAACTTCCGGCGGGCCTGTCTTCAATGCCTGCACCAGCAGCACAAGCACCATCTTCCACAATTTTCAATTGAGGTGCAATTCTTCTGATTTCATCAATGTTGGCGCAAAGACCAAATAAGTGAACCGGTATGATTGCCTTGGTGCGTGACGTTATTTTTTTCAGAATCTGAGAACAATCGATGTTAAATGTTTTAATGTCGATATCCACAAATACAGGTGTTGCATTACAATACATAATTACATTGGCTGTGGATACCCATGTAAAAGCTGGCACAATTACTTCATCTCCGGCTTTAATATCCAGGGCCACCAATGCCAAATGCAAAGCGGTTGTACAATTGGAAACTGCCAATGCGTGTTTTACCTTATGTCTCTGTGCAAATAATTTTTCGAACTCTGCAACTTTCGGTCCTTGGGTGATCCAACCCGAAAAAATGGGTTCTTTGGTTGCTTCCCATTCTTCTTGCCCCATCATTGGTTGAGAGATTTGTATAATTCGCTTTGTTGACTTCATAGATTTTAAATTGAAATTTTTATATTTAGTTTTTATAAAACGAATACTATTTGAATGAATTTCTCCACTCAATTAATTTTGTTAAGCCTTGTGTCAGATCATAGCGATATTTAAAACCTAACTCTTTTTCAGCTTTAACAGCTGAACCAATCCGATTTTGCACCAAAGATCGGGCATCATCTGCACTATAAGGTTTGTAAGTTACTTTAAGATTCGATTTTTTTAAATCAAGAATAAGATCGCAAAGTGATTTGATGGAGGTTTGTACTTCAGTCCCTACATTGTAAAATCCGTGGTTAACATTGCTTTTTAAAGCATCCACATTACAACGCGCTACATCTTCCACATAAATAAAGTCATAAGCCTGGCTTCCGTCTCCGTTTATTACCGGAGCTTCGTTAGCATCGATCTTGTTAAGCATAATGGGAACAACACCGGTATAAGCTGCGGTTTGATCTTGATGCGGACCGTACACGTTCATGTATCTTAATCCAATAACGCTTAATCCATAGCGATCGTTAAAGGCAGTGCACATTGCCTCACCTGCAATTTTAGTAGCACCGTAAAAATTTTTATTATTAAACGGATGATTCTCTGTCATAGGTAATTCAACTGCATCGCCATAAACCGAAGCCGAAGATGACCATATCAGTTTTTTTATTTTGTGCTTAACACAAGCTTCGAGTACATTGAACGTTCCGGCCATATTTACTTCAAATGCTGTTCTTGGATAATCTTTGCAATGCAACAACCACATTGCCGAAAGGCAAATAACATAATCAATACCTTGCATAGCAGTGTCTAAAATATCTATATCACGAATATCGCCACCGATAGGAAATATTTTACAACGTGGATCGTTTAAGGATTCTGAAAGATATTCTTTTTTACCACGAGCGAAATTGTCGTAAACGAGTACTTCTGAAACATGTTCTTTGAGAAGTTCAGCAACAACAAAGCTTCCAATGAATCCTGCTCCTCCTATGACTAAAATTTTACTATTTTTTATTTCCATACTTATATTTTTTTAATGTTCCATTTTGTTTTTGGAAGGGTATAACCGGTAACTGTTGCCCAAGGATATTCCATGTCTTTGCTTTCGGTTTCCCTTAGTACTTTAAAACCGCCAAAACTTTCTATATAATCTATATCGTTTCCGGTATGAAAATATGATATGCCAAGGCCAACTGAGTAATCTCCGGGAAGGAGTTTTTCTTCAAATTTAACTTCAATATCATATAGTCCTTTATCATAGGAACTTGGCTTGAAGAATTCGTTGTCAACTGCCATGGTAATGTTTTCGCCAAGTGAACTTACAATGATTACCATTACAATTACGTTCTCTACTCTTTTTGATACTTCGAGTTCTATGTTGATAATGAAATCCTGTTTGAAGCAAAATTCTTTTTTAGGTTGACCTTTAAGATCAAGCGTTTTGAGGCGTTTGAATTTAGCCTCACCGGTTCCGTGAAAACTCAAATCATCGGGAATGATGCCATCCTCATTGTCGACTGATGCGGGGCCTGTAAGATATTTTGCGATCATTTGATCGGTATTTCCTAAACCAACATTCATGCCATGTTCTAAGATCATCACTGAAGAGCAGAGTGCGCGCATAGATGGCATGTTGTGGCTCACGAATAGAACAGTTCGGCCCTGCCGGCTTACATCCTTCATTTTTCCAAGACATTTTTTTTGAAACTCAGCATCACCAACTGCTAATACTTCATCTACAATTAAAATTTCGGGTTCTAAGTGCGCGGCTACTGCAAAAGCCAACCTTACATACATGCCGCTGCTGTAACGCTTAACCGGAGTATCAATATATCGTTCAATGCCACTGAAAGCAACAATTTCATCAAACTTACTTTTGATTTCCCGTTTACTCATTCCTAAAATGGAACCATTTAGAAAAATGTTTTCTCTGCCACTTAAATCAGGATGAAAACCTGTACCAACTTCCAATAAACTTGCAATGCGACCCTTTACTTTTATGCTTCCAACAGTTGGCCCGGCCACCCGTGATAATATTTTTAATAATGTTGATTTTCCCGCGCCGTTTTTTCCGATGATTCCCAAAACCTCACCTTCTTTAACTTCAAAATTAATGTTTTGTAAAGCCCACACTAAATCGCTTTCACCTTTTTTACTTCGGTCGTTTGCTTCACCAATTTTTAAATACGGATCTTCTTTTCCGCGCATTCTTAACCACCATCGGTTTATGTCGTGCGAAATAGTTCCTGTACCAACCTGACCAAGCCGATACTGTTTCCCTAAACTTTCAACTTTTATAACAATTTCACCCATCTTAAACAGTATCCATAAATGTTTTTTCTACTTTCTTAAAAACTATTACCGAAAGTAAAACAAGAATAATCATGAAAATAATACTGTACAATAATGCATTCCAGTTCCAGATGCCGGTACCTAGAAATGTAAATTTGAATGCCTCAATGATTGAGGTTACAGGATTGAGCAATAAAATAAATTTATATTTTCCGGGAACAACAGAAAGTGGATAAACAATCGGACTTGCATACATCATTAATTGAACACCAAAGCCAACCAAAAAAGTAAGGTCGCGATATTTTGTGGTAAGCGACGAAATTAGTATTCCAAAACCTAAACCCAATCCTGCCATAATTAAAATCAAAAAAGGAACAGTGATAATGTATAAATAATGGGGATGTATATCTGTGCCTTTGGATAAAAAATAAATCCAGAAAATAAGAAACATTAATAACTGAATGGCAAGCTTGACCAGGTTTGAAATCAAAACAGATAGTGGCATAATGAGCCTTGGAAAATAAACTTTACCAAATACGCCCGCGTTTGCGATAAATGTTCCTGAGGTTTTAGTAAGACAATCAGCAAAGTAGGTCCACAAGGTAATGCCGGATAAGTAAAAAAGAATAGGAGGAATTCCATCGGTGCTAATGTGTGCAATGTTTCCAAAAATTATGGTGAAAGTAAGGGTTGTAATAATGGGTTGTATAAAAAGCCAGAGCGGACCAAGAATGGTTTGTTTGTAAACCGAAACGAAGTCGCGACGAACCATTAAAAGCAAAAGGTCTTTATAGGCCCATATGGCACCAAGATCAAGATGATACCATTTGTCCTGAGGTTTTATTTCAAGGTCCCAGCGCTCTTTCATTGTTTGTGTTTTACTAAACTTAAAATTTCTTCAGGTAATTTTACTCTAACACTTTGATGGATGCTTTCCAATACTATTTCAAAATTCTTTCCCGAGTCGCCATAAACAATATAGCCTTCGATTCCTTTTAGGGGGCCGGCAATGATTTTAATTTTATCACCTTCGTTGTATGAGTTGGCAGATCGGTTACTTTCGATGTCATAGCCTAATTCTACAATTTGTTTCAGACGTGTCATTTCCACATCTCGTATTACCGCAATTTTTCCTTCGGAACGAACAAAGTTAACCACACCACGCGTTTGCATCACTTTATCTTTATGGAGAATATTTATGTTAACAAATACATATCCATTCATCAGCGGAAGCTCTACCATTTTTTTCCGATCGCTCCATATGCGCAATGTTTTCACAAGCGGAACGTAAGCCGTCAATCCTTTTTCTGCTAAAAGTTCAGTCACTTTTTTTTCAGAACGTGAGGCCACATAAATTGCATACCATTTATTTTGTGCTGTGTCTGTCATTATGTTTTCAAAGCTTCGCCTCCTCAGTCACATTAGTGAGCTAAGGAAGGCATTCAATATCAAATATCATTTACTCCAAATAAGGAGCGGATGCATTCCGGGTTCTTTGATCTTATTCAGATCAAATTCGGCCGGAGTAAAAAGTACATATCTAATTTTTTTTCCAATTTTCTTTTCAGCTTTTTCAACCTGTTCCATTAAAAAAGTTTTATTCAAATTATCCCCCACTAAAACAAGATCAATCATGTTTGAATCTTGCCCTGTTGCTAATTTACCAACCAGGTATACTTTTTGCAGGTCGCCAATACGCTGTACAATATAATCAACAACGTGGTCGAGACCAACGAGTTTTAGCACAATGTTATGGATATCTTTAAAGAGTGGATGTTTAGTATTTACCGTAAACACTTTTTTGTTTCCCTGACTGAAAGAGTCAAGAAAGCCTGCTTTCTCAAATTTATTTAACTCAAGACGGATACCGTTGGTGGATTCTCCAAATTCTTCTTCGAGATTTCGTAAATAGGCAGTTGTTCTGCTGTTTAGGAAAAATTTCAACAGCAATTTAATTCTTGTTTTGGATGATATCAGGGTATCAATCATTAATTAAGAACTCAATATTGAGTAACAAAATTACTCGATATATGCTAAAAAAGCAAATTTAATGTGACTGAGGGATTTATTTAACATGTTGATGTTTAAATATTTGTGGTTGAGCTGAAAATGAAGGTCTAATTTGCTTGAGAAAAACCATAAAAAAACCCTGACGATTTGCCGTCAGGGTTTTTATTAATTAAAAATCTAAATATTACTCAACAATTAATTTGTTAGTGATAACAGAGTTGTCGGCTTTAACATTGTAGAAATAAACACCAGCACTTAGTTTGCTGATATCTAAAGTTACATCGTTATTACCAATTTGTCCGTTAAGGTTCATTGTTTGAACTAAAGCACCAACAGTGTTATAAACGTTAATTTCAAAGTTCTTCACTTCTTTTAATTTAACAGAAATAGTAGTTGAACCGCTTGCAGGGTTAGGATAAGCAACAACTTCATAAGAAGGAGTAGTATTAGCTAAAGCTTGAACGCCAACCGGACGGAATGGAGTGCCATTAAAGTCAGAGTTCTGAAATGAAGCACCTTTTAAGTAATAGTGATTAACCGGAACGTTACCATCAGAGGTATTGTTGTAGGTGATAGTAAACGGAATCTCGTAAACACCAATCACAGAATTTGTAACGATAGCTCTGTTTGACATGTAGTGCATGTAGGCTGATTGATCAGCATTAGAAGGAGTTGTTACTCCACCTGTTACATTCTGACGCTTTGTAATTTTATCAATTGTAACATCAAAACCTCTCATATAAAGATCAGGATAAGCATTCCAATGTAAGTTACCAACTGTAGATGTGTCAGTCATTGTCCAGCTATAGAATAGTTTTTTGCGATCAGGAGAGAAAGCAACCTGAATACGAGCATCTAATGGAACTGCCCCTGTAGCCCAAGGGTTAGTAGCAAATCCACCGCCACCGCTTGCACCTGCAGGACCTTCAGTATACATTGAATCCACAATGTGGTAATTCCATCCACCTGCAGTTGTAGTATAAAAGTCATAAATAGTTGGGTAACCAAAACCACCGTATGGAAAAGAATATTTTTCTGTACCAAAAGAGCCTGTATACTCTAAAGAATCCTGGTGAGTGCTATAAGCTCCAACAACTGTTGTAACAATATGTAAGTTGTCGTTAACGTCAACTGCAGCTTCATTACCTTCACCTTGACTAAAAAATGGTACTGTAACGTTAGTGCTGGCGGCTGTAGACCACAAACGGTCAACTAAACCTTTAAACTGAGGCGTCAAGAAATCTTGCTGAGGCATTAAAGACCAGCTTGCACCAGAGTTAGTGGTTTTGTAAATAATAGGCTGGTAACCTTTTTTAGAACCTGTTGCACCAGCTCTAACACCATTCATGATAGCATAACCAACGGTTCCTGCATCATTCCATGCCATCATAGCTTGATTCTCGGTAATTTGTTTTGAACCACCTGTTCTTGTAATACAAGCAGGAACTAAAGAGTCATAAGACCAAACAAATGCACCTGCAACGAAAGTACCTTTAATGATCGCTTCACCTCTTGGCGCTTGATATGCCGGAGCAGTTGTTCCGTTCGGATCATTAACAATGCTACCATAAAATCTTATTAAACCGTCTTTGGTATATGTAGAACCATAACGTGCGAAGTCAACTTTCTTAACAGCACCCACAAAAGGAGTAGTGCTAGGAAACCACTGCATGTCAGTGCCCGGTACGTTTGTACCCGGAGTAGTAATTTTTTTACTTGAAAAATGACTGCCATCCCAATTAGCACCAGGGTGAGTTTCACCTGTAGCAACGATGTAAGCATTATTAATATTTGTATTACCAAGTGGGTTGTAAATAATACCTGCAGGGTAACGACCAAAATGTAAAGTGCTTGCATAAATTACTGTTGAATCCCAGGTTGTACCTTGGTTAGCAGAATATTTAGCAACTAACACTCCAGTATTTCCATTAGGAATTGAAGTATAAGTTGGGCTGCAACGGTGTACAAATGAAATAGCATTTACATCAGCGTTGTACTGTAAAACCTCGTGACCACCTTGGTAACCACCAAATGCATTGGCAGAACCTGAAATGTGAACACAAGAAGTAGCCGGAGTTGAAGCAGTTTTAGCTGCTAAAGGTCTTGGCATAGGCTTAACCAAATTTGATTTCACAGGAGAGTTAACTGCTTTTGTTTCATCAATGGGTTGGTTTAAGGCCTGTTTGTTAATAAAACCGGTAGGCTTTTGTCTGCCGGCCTGCGGATATACGCTAATAGCTACTAATAGCGCTGATCCAAGGAGTAGATTTTTATTCATTTTTGTTTGGATTGATTTTTAAATTAAACATTATAAAAGTACAAAAAAGAAGAGGAATTGACAAGTTTTATTTGCGATTTAAATCCATGATTAATGGATTCTTAAATGACTGAAAACTAGCGAACAGGCTCCAAATTACAAGAATGATCACCTTACATTAGAATGAAATTTTAAGATAATAAAAAAACCCCGTCATTTTCAGACGGGGTTTTAATCTAATGAAAAAGAAAAAATTATTCTACAATTAATTTGTTAGTGATAACAGAATTATCGGCTTTAACATTGTAAAAATAAACACCGGCGCTTAGTTTACTGATGTCTAAAGTTACATCGTTGTTTCCGATCTGGCCATTAACATTCATAGTTTGAATTAAAGCACCAACGGTGTTGTAGATGTTGATCTCGAAGTTTTTCACTTCTTTTAATTTAACTGAAATGGTAGTAGAACCGCTTGCAGGGTTTGGATAAGCAACAACTTCGTAATTAGGAGTGTTATTAGCTAACGACTGCACACCAACAGGACGCAGAGGGTTAATTGTGAAATCAGTTTGAGTAAATGACGCCCCTTTTAAATAATAGTGACTGGTTTCAACGGTAATATCATTTGAACCGTTATAGGAGATCGTGAACGGAATTTCGTTTGTATTAAGAACAGAGTTAGTTGTAATTGCCCTGTTTGCCATTAAATGCCAATAAGCTGATTGATCAGCGTTATTAGGAAGTGTTACACCGCCGGTTACATTTTGACGTTTAGTTACTTTATCAATGGTAACATCAAAACCTCTCATGTAAATATCAGGAAAGGCATTCCAGTGTAAATTACTAACTGTTGATGTATCGGTTTCAGTCCAACTGTAGAACATTTTTTTGCGATCAGGTGAGTGAGAGATCTGTATACGCGCATCAATATAAGCACCGCTTGCGCCCCAAGGGTTGTTTGCGAATCCACCACCGGTAGATACTCCTGAAGGTCCTTCAGTAGCCATTGAATCAACAATGTGATAATTCCAACCGCCCGATGAAGTAGTATAAAAATCGTAAATGGTAGGGTAACCAAAACTTCCGTAAGGGAAACTGTATTTTTCAGTACCCCAACTCGAAGTATATTCTAATGAATCGCTATGGTTACTGTATGAACCAACAACAGTAGTTACAATGTGTAAGTTATTGTTAACGTCAACAGCCATATCCAGACCTTCGTCACTTGAGAAGAATGGCACGGCTAAATTTGTGTTAGAAGCAGTTGCCCACATACGATCAACTAATCCTTTAAATTGCGGCGTCATAAAATCCTGAACCGGCAATAAAGCCCAGCTTGCGCCAGAGTTAGTTGTTTTATAAACCATTGGTTGATATCCTTTAGTAGTTCCGCTTGTTCCGGCTCTTGCACCGATCATCATTACGTAACCAACTGTTCCAGCATCGTTCCATGCCATATCCGCCATTCTATTGGTCATTTGTTTAGAACCACCGCTTCTTAAAATTGTAGGAGGAACTAATGAATCATAAGACCACACAAAAGCACCTGCATTGAAAGTTCCTTTTAAGACCGCTTCACCTCTTGGTGATTGATAAGCAGGAGCATCAGAAGCAGTTGTAGCATTTGTATTATTACAAATTTCACCAATTCCCCTTACTAAACCATCATATGTGTAAGCAAAACCATAACGTGGAAAATCTACTTTTTTACCAAGTGTGCCAAACGGAGATGTGTCAGGAAAATATTGCTGATCAGCACCGCCAACGTTTGTACCTGGAGTTGTTATTTTTTTACTTGCAAAATAACTTCCTAACCAGGCAGCCCCTTGGTTGGTAGGACCCATAGCAATTGCATAGGCATTATTAATATTTGTGTTACCAAGCGGGTTGTATAAACCACCCTGAGGGTAACGTGCGAAATTGGTAGTATTGGCCCAAATTACTGTAGAATCCCAACTTGTGCCGGTGTTCATGGTCCACTTCATTACAATTGTACCGGAGTTACCAGACGCAACAGTTGAATAGTTAGGAGATGCGCGCTGAACAAATGTTACAGCAGGCACCTGAGGATTGTATTGTAAACATTCCTGTCCGTTAATATAAACCCCCAAAGCATTATAAGAACTTGAAAACTTTTTACAAGAACTTGCAGGAGTTGAAGAAGTCTTAGCAGCCGCAAGAGGTTTGGTAATACTATTTACAGAAGTGTTCTTAACCACCGAATTGCTAATGAGATTCTCATTCAATTCAACATTTTTTGCGGCCTGATTTACAATTCCGGTTGGCTTCACTTGCTTGCCGGCTTGCGGAAATGCAGTCATACTCAAAAGTACTGCAGTTCCAAAAAGTAGATGTTTATTCATTTTTTATTTGTTTTTTATTGCCTTCCTATCAAAAATAAAAAGGCATGGTTTTTAAATTAAGCAGTTAAAGATACAAATCCTGAGAAAATAAACTAAGAATCCTGTATTTAATTATCTCCAATAGCATCTCTAAAGTAGTAAATAAAATCCGGCTTTCCAAATTAATTTTCAAGCATAAAAAAAGCCCTGACATATATTTGTCAGGGCTTTTTTGTTTAATAAATTGAAGAAATTATTCTACAATTAATTTGTTAGTGATCACAGAATTATCGGCTTTAACATTGTAGAAATAAACACCTGCATTTAATTTGCTGATATCTAAAGTTACGTTGTTACCTCCAATTTGTCCGTTAACATTTACAGTTTGAATTAAAGCACCAACAGTGTTATAAATGTTGATCTCAAAGTTTTTCACTTCTTTTAATGTAACTGAAATGGTAGTTGAACCGCTTGCAGGGTTAGGATAAGCAACAACTTCATAATTAGGAGTGTTGTTAGCTAACGACTGCACGCCAACAGGACGCATAGGGTTAATTGTGAAATCAGTTTGAGTAAATGAAGCACCTTTTAAGTAATAATGATTTACCGGCTGATTTCCATCCAAACTTGCATTGTAAGAAATAGTGAAAGGAATTTCGTTGGTATTTAATACACTGTTTGTAAGGATAGTTCTGTTACTCATAAAATGCATATATGCAGTTTGATCAGCGTTATTAGGAGTAGTAACACCTGTTGTGATGTTCAAACGCTTAGTTACTTTATCAAGAGTTACATCATAACCTCTTGTAATGATATCAGGGAATGCATTCCAGTGTAAATTACTTACTGTAGTAGTATCTGTTTCAGTCCAGCTATAGAAGATTTTTTTACGGTCAGGTGAGTGAGATACTTGAATACGTGCATCTAGAGGATAAGCAGAAGCTGCCCATGGGTTGTTAGCAAAACCACCACCTGTGCTGGTTCCAGCAGGACCTTCAGTGCTCATTGAATCTACAATGTGGTAATTCCATCCACCTGAAGTTTGAGTGTAGAAATCGTAAATGGTTGGGTAACCAAAGCTGCCGTATGGGAAGCTGTATTTTTCAGTACCCCAGCTTGAAGTATAATCTAATGAATCGTTATGGTTGCTGTAAGAACCTACTACAGTAATTGCTAAGTGAAGGTTATCGTTAACGTCAACACACATATCGTTTCCTTCGCCACTTGAGAAGAAAGGAACTGCTAAGTTAGTGTTAGAAGAAGTTGCCCAGATACGATCGTTCACACCTTTGAATAGGTTAGTTGTAAAATCTTGGGCGGGTAATAAGGACCAGCTGGCACCTGAGTTAGTAGTTTTGTAAACGATCGGCTGGTAGCCTTTCATAACACCACTTGTTCCTGCACGTGCACCAATCATCATTACATAACCAACTGTTCCGGCATCATTCCAAGCCATATCAGCCATATTCGGTGTAAATTGTTTCGATCCTGTACTTCTTAAAATAGTAGGAGGGATTAATGAGTCATAAGACCATACAAAAGCACCTGCAACAAAAGCACCTTTTAAAATGGCAACACCTCTTGCTTTAGCAACGTTAGGGTCGGTAGATGCCGGATCTTCAACAACTTCCCCCAAAGATCTTACTAAACCATCTTTGGTAAAAGCAAAACCATAACGCGGAAAGTCGATTTTTTTGATCGGGCCGCTAAACGGACCTGCATTAGTAAACCACTGCATATCTGAACCGGGAGTTGTATTGCCCGGAGTAGTTATTTTTTTACTTGCTGCCCAGCTACCATTCCATCCTGAACCGGGTGTAGTAGGGCCTGTACCCACGATATACGCGTTATTGATGTTGGTATTACCTGCAGGATTATAAATACCTCCTTGCGGGTAACGTGCTAAATTTGTTGTACTTGTATAATAAACAGTAGAATCCCAAGTAGTACCTGCGTTGGTCGAATACTTAGCAATCTGCGTTCCTGAGTTGCCACTTGGAATTGTTGAATAACAAGGAGCCGAACGGTGAATAAAAGCTACCGCGTTAATATCGGAATTGTAAGATAACATTTCCTGACCATTTAAATATACACCTGCACCATTGTAAGAACCTGCAAAATGCTTACAAGAAGTAGCAATTGTAGTACTTGTTTTGGCAGCCGAAGCAGATTTAGGAGCTGGTCTAACAGGCGCCTTGACGTCGGTGTTTGAAACCTGATTATCGTTCATCTGGCGATTTAGTAAGGTTTCGTTAACAAAACCAGAAGGTTTTCCTTTTCTTCCGGCTTGCGGAAATGCACTAATAGCTACTAGTAATGCAGAACCTAAGAGTAGATTTTTATTCATGTTATTTAGATTGATTTTTAAATTAATTGAGCACATAAAGATACAAATGTAAATGTAAAACCGAAATTAATTTGATAAGTTTTTCCTCAAAAAAGGGATTCCTAAACGCATTTAATTTCAGCTATTCATAAACCTATACGCCCAATATCCTGAAAACGTTGGGTCTCAACTGCATAATTTCGTGAAAAAGGATAGTTTTTTCTAAAAAAAGGCTTCAAGCCTTGAAGATGAAGGTATAACTAAAAGTTTGCGTTATTAAACAAGGAATTTAAATGGTTGGATCTAAGTTATTCCATAGAAATAACACTAATAAAAGACCTACTTATTATCAAAAAAGGAACTGATCGCAATGATCTGGATCTTACGCTCGCGCGCAGCAAAAGGACTGTAAACCGAATTCTTTACATCTTTAACATTATCACTCACGGTACTTATCGGTAACTCACCAATGTCCACATCCGTGTAAACGATCGACCCTTCTTGTGGGTTTTTGTTGTCAATGTATTTTACAAAAATTCCGCCTTTGTACTCGGCAAAATAATTCTGCAAACTTGTAATGCGTCGCTTTGCAAGGTTAACGTTATAGTCGGTACTCGCCAGCGGACTGCAATATCCTTTCATGGTGATCTTAACTTTTTCGCCACGTAATAAAACCTCTTCCAACAATACTGCGAATTTGTCAAGATCATGCATGCCTGCATCTACGCTGTCTTCAAAGAAAGTTTCAACTCTATTCTCAGCAGCTTCTTTTTCGGCCGGAGGTAAACCCGATGCATACTCTGCAAAATATTTTGGCTTTAGAACCAGATAATCCTCATAGGTTTTTTTGTAATTCTTTTTTGTAACAATGGCCTTTGTTTTTGGATCGGGTTCATCATTGTGAAAGTATAAAGTAAGCGGACACAATATTTTCATTTTATCGATGATCAATTTTGTAGTATCAACAGGTTTTACCGGCTCGTTTACAATGAGCGGTTCAATGGCAAAGCTGTAAATGTCATTACAGCAGCTTTGCTTCTCTTCAAAATAAGAACCAATACGATTTGAAGAAATGTAAGCTTTATTTTTTTTGGAATTCACGCTGTAATAAATATCATTGTAACTGCTGTTGATCGGATATCCCGCGTTCTCAGGCTCGCCAAACTCTCCGTTCTTGAATTCACTTTTAAAAATATCAAAACCTCCCAAACCCTTGTGCCATGTGCTGCTAAAGAACAAGGTGTTTTTTTCTGTAACAAACCATGGAGTAATATCATCTTCAGTACTGTTCACATTTTTTCCGGCATTAACAGGCATTTCAAATCCGGTTTTTTCATCAAAATAACAATACCAAATATCCATTCCGCCAAAACCTCCTGGTCTGTTACTGCTAAAAAATAAAACATCTTTACCGTTCAATTTACTGATGGATGGCTGCGTTGAATTAGCGCCATAAATATTGATCGGAGCCGGGACTGCTTTTAAATTGGTCCATTTACCCTCTTTATAATCTGAGAAAAATATCTGACAGGTATATTCAACAGAATTTAAGGCCGTACAACGCGATACATATATTTTTGTGAACTCATTATTAAAAGCCGTATTCGCATTGTGAATACCATTTGCATTGAATAAACTATCTAATGCATTTGCTTTTTGCCATTTCTCATCTTTTTTATGAGAAGTATATAATTTATTGAAGGTAACATTATTCACATCGCGCTTACGTTTGCTTTGTGTTTCTCTTAAGGATGAAAAATAAAGAATGCTGTCCATTTCAATTGGAGCATATTCACTCACTTTGCTATTTATGCTGGTGTCGAGGTGATCTACGGTAATATTTGCAATTGGATTGCGGATCAATAATAACGCCACGTCGCAGGCCTCAACTTCCTGTAATGCTTTTGCTGATAATTGTTTTTTTCGCTTGTCCTTATCCTTGAAATTCTTCTTGTAATATTTATCGAAATATTTTTTAGCCTCTTTGTATCTTCCTTTACTTTTTAAAATGCTGCCAAGCCAAAAAGGCGTCTCCGGAAACATTTTTGCGTTATCCTGAACATAAACGGTTTCATACCAGTGAAAGGCAATGTCGTAATCGTAATTCAACCGCGATGCTTCAGCATATTTGTACTGATAGATCATTTGCGTTGAATCGGAAATTATCAATTGATTGAAATACTGCGCTGCCGAAAAATAATCTTTTTCATCTA
>JANYIQ010000083.1 GCA_025362575.1 Bacteroidia bacterium | reverse complement strand
GCACCAGCAATAGGATTTCCACCAAAAGTAGAACCGTGTTGACCTGGTTTAATGCAAAGCATAACCTCGTTGTTAGCCAGAACAGCTGAAACGGGATAAACTCCGCCGCTTAAAGCTTTGCCTAAGATCAGCATGTCAGGCTTAACATTTTCATGCTCGCAGGCCAGCATTTTTCCGGTACGGGCAATGCCTGTTTGAATTTCGTCAGCTATAAATAGAACATTTGCTGCCTTGCACATTTCTGAGCAGGTTTTTAAATAACCGGCATCAGGTACAATAACTCCCGCTTCACCCTGAATGGGTTCTACCAAAAAGCCAACTACGTTTTTATTTTTCAGCACTTCTGCCAATGCAGATGTGTTATTATATGGTATAGAAATAAAACCTTGTGTATACGGACCAAAATTTGTTTTTGAATCGGGGTCAGAACTCATGGAAATAATGCTGATGGTGCGGCCGTGAAAATTTCCATCGCAAACAATGATGATCGCCTGATTTTCGGCAACACCTTTTTTCTCATATCCCCATTTGCGCGCCAGCTTCATTGCGGTTTCAACACCTTCGGCGCCGGTATTCATTGGTAATACTTTATCAAAGCCAAATAAACCGGTAATGAATTTTTCGTATTCACCTAAAACGTCATTATGAAAAGCTCTGGAGGTTAATGCTAATTTTTGTGCCTGTTCAATTAATGTTTGAGTAATTTTCGGATGACAATGCCCTTGGTTAACCGCACTGTATGCCGCTAAAAAATCATAATATCTTTTACCTTCAGTATCCCAGAGAAAAACACCTTCGCCACGCTCTAATACAACCGGTAAAGGATGGTAATTGTGCGCGCCGTACTTTTCTTCTAATTCAATTAAATATTGGCTCCTGGTTTCCGTTTGCATTTCAGTGATCATTTGGAATACGTTTAGTATACAAATATAATGAAAAAACCTGAAAAAGTTCGTAGTTCAGGGTTCGTACTTTGATACATCTTTTCCATCACGTGGCCGGTTTTTCCTTGCTAAATACATGTATTCGCCTTAGCCAATAAAAGCAAGGATAACCGAAGCACTCTTTGGTGAAGTTACTCCAAAATAGAATTTTGTAAAAAAAAGAGTTCGAAGAATATACTTTCTCCGAACTCTGAACTAATGACTCTAAACTAATTAAAATGGAGGATCATTCACATCCTGAATATCATTCCTGTGAATGTCTTTTGGTTCTTCTTCAGGATTATCCCAATTCTTTGACTGCACAGTTTTTGTTGAAGGTTCAGCTAAGAAATTATTATTTTGTTCTAAAGATTTTGATTGCCCTGATTGATAAATGATATCCTGACCTTCGTTATAATCCAGATCTGCAAATTTCGCGTACTGTCCAATGAATCTCAGCTTAACGGTTTCTAAAGCACCATGACGGTTCTTTGCAATAATGATCTCTGCCTTGCCTTTTGTTGGTTCATTATTCTCATCAAATTCCAAACCATAATATTCCGGACGATAAATGAACATTACCATATCGGCATCCTGCTCAATAGCTCCTGATTCACGGAGATCACTAAGTTGCGGACGTTTGCTTCCGCCGGGGCGGTTCTCAACCTGGCGACTTAACTGAGATAAAGCAATTATAGGGATCTCTAATTCTTTCGATAAACTTTTCAGTCCACGAGAAATATGAGAGATCTCCTGCTCGCGATTTCCTTTTCCTTCAGGTCCGCCGCTCATTAATTGTAAGTAGTCAATGATGATCAGTTCAATTTTTTGATTCTCTTTTAAACGACGAGCCTTGGCACGCAATTCAAAAATGGAAAGAGCAGGTGTGTCATCAATGAATAAAGGTGCTACCGATAATTTTTTGATGCGTTCATTTAACTGAACGAATTCATGGTTATCTAAATTACCTTTTAATATTTTGTCTTGCGATAATTCTGTTTCACTCGAGATCAATCGTTTTACTAATTGAGTGGACGACATCTCTAAAGAAAAAATGGCAACCGGTTTATTGAATTCAACCGCTGCATTTTTAGCCATGGTAACCACAAAGGCAGTTTTACCCATACCCGGACGAGCAGCAAGAATAAGAAGGTCCGATTTTTGCCAACCCCCTGTAATGCGGTCTAGTGCAGTAAAGCCTGAAGGCACACCAATTAAACCGTCTTTTTGATTAGCAGCTGCTTCAATTTCTTCAATTGCTTTTGCGATGAGCGTGCTCATTTTATCATGCTGTTTACGCACGTTGTTGTCGAGCAGTTCAAAAATATTCTGAGTGGTTTTGTCTAACAGATCAAAAACATCGGTGCTGTCTTCAAAAGCAGTTTTGATAGTTTCGGTACCAATGCGAATTAACTCACGTTGTAAATATTTTTGAGCAACGATACGCGCATGAAATTCGATGTTTGCCGACGAAGCAATACGATTGGTAAGCGCAGAAACGTAATATGAGCCGCCGACAATTTCCAGTTCGCCGGTACGTTTCAATTCCTGAGTTACCGTTAAAATATCTACCGGCTCCGAACGGTTGAATAAAGTAACGATAGCTGCAAACACTTTACCGTTCTGTTCTTTGTAAAAACTTTCAGGTGATAAAATATCAATAACGGTACTTAAAGCTTCTTTCTCAAGTAACATTGCTCCAAGCACCGCTTCCTCAAGTTCGATGGATTGGGGGGGTAATTTTCCTATTTCAGTTACAGGTGTTCCTGTAGGGGTTAAAATACGTTTTCGGGTTTTATTTTGATTATCCTGGTTCATAAAATTAGTAAGAGGGCAAATGTGCAATTATAAGTGTAAGGTACAAAAAAGTGGGCACTAACACAAGCTTAACAAATGATTAACATCAGTTTTTAAAGGCTTGAATATCAATCTTGTTTTTGTTAATAAGCCCTTAAAGCAACAGTTTTAAATTGTTAATAGCCCACTCCTAAATTTATAAACAGTAATGTATAAGTTTTTGAAAAAATACTTTCAATATGTGAGAAAAATTTAATTGGAAGAGTTTACGTTCACAATTGTTAATTTTAGGGAATGATCAAAATACTGCTCATCGATTCCAATCATCCCATACTTCATGAAACAATGAAACGTGCGGGTTTTGAATGCGATCTTTTCTGGGATAAGCCGGCCGACGAATTAATTAAGATGATACCGAATTACGATGCTTTCGTGATAAGAAGCAAATTCAAGATCACAAAAGAAATTATAGACTCAGCGAAAAACTTAAAGTGCATTGGAAGAGCAGGAGCAGGGATGGAAAATATTGATGTTGTTTATGCTGAATCAAAAGGAATAAAATGCGTACATGCACCGGAAGGAAATCGTGATGCGGTAGCTGAACATATCATAGGAATGCTTCTGATGCTTTTCAATAATTTGAAACAGGCTGATGCTGAAGTGAGGCAGGGGATCTGGAAACGGCACGAGAACAGAGGGATTGAAATTGGCGGAAAAACAATTGGCCTTATTGGTTACGGAAATATGGGAGCGGCCTTCGCGCAGCGTTTACAAGGCTTCGGTTGTAAAATTCTGGTATTTGATAAGTACAAAAAAGGTTTTGGAAACGAATATGTAAAGGAAGCCTCACTTCAAGATATCTTCATCGAAAGTGATGTTTTGAGTTTGCATGTACCTTTAACGGATGAAACAAAATATTTAGTGAATGCAGAGTTCATTAACAGTTTCAAAAAAAATATTTATATAATTAATTCTTCACGAGGTAAATGTTTGAATACTGCTGATCTTACAGAATCCATGAGATCAAATAAAGTGTTAGGCGCTTGTCTGGATGTATTGGAATACGAAGCAGTATCTTTTGAAAATATAGATTTTAAGAATTTACCGGAACCTTTTCAGTTCTTGATCAAAAGCGACAAAGTTGTTTTGAGTCCGCACATTGCAGGCTGGACACATGAATCGAACTATAAGATCAGTAAAATTCTTGCTGAGAAAATGATAGAAGTTCTTAAAAAGTAATTTAATCTGCACCAGTTTTCATGAACTCCATGTACAGGTTATCTATCTTACAAACTGTATTGCCTTTAGGTTCCCAAAGAAACACCCTGAGCCTATTGTTAACGGGCAAGTTGAGAGGATAGTCAAAACCGGACTCCACTTTTTCAGTTTCATTCACTAAAACAAAATCATTGATCCTTACCTGATGCCAGAATAGTGTGCTGTCTTTTTCATTAATTACAGAAGCACATAAAAAAACATCGTTGTTTTTGTCCATCATGGTAACATCGGCTCCAAAACGGATCTTGTAATTTATTTCAGCTATAAAGAAATCAGGAAATTTTGATTCAAGGTGCTGTGAAAAAGGTGTTTTTTCATTTACTTCTACCGATGACTGAAGTGTATTGGAATCGAAATTTTCGAAAATAAGTTTTCGTTCTAAAATGGACTTATTCGATTGTTTGAATTCTAAGATCGGCCGCAATCTGAAAAAATGTTGGGTAAAAGATTCAATACCCTGACTATGCCCGCTTATGATGCCGCGGTAGAATTGAACTGAGAAAAGAAGATTGAGTGCGGAAAAAGTGATGCACAGAAACAAAAGCAAGTTCATTAAAATTTTCTTTTCCAGGAAATGATCGATCAAAAAACCCAGACAGATCGCAAGGATCACATACCAGTCGATGTAGGCCCGCATCGAAAACCCTGAACCATAATCCCAGCAATACCAGGAAGAAGTGATATAAATGATCAGCACCAAAAACAAAGAAATATTTAGTTTAAAATTCTTAGGTGTAAAATATAGTCCCGTTAAGGCTAAAGCTGCAAGTGGTGTGTAAAAGAACCAGCCCTTTTGAGCAGAAAAAAGACTTTTAAATACTTGTGGATCGCCCCAGTTAAAATGCTCGCCCTGATAAGAATTGATGAGCCAGTGACCGGTTTGAAGATGCCATAAACGGAGCATTAAAAATACAATCGAAATTGAAACAAGCAATGAAATAAGTGCAAATTTGTTCTTTAAAAACTGAAGATAAATTTTGATGGCGCTTAGCTTAAATCCCATGCATGGTAATAAAAGAATGCAAATTGCATTAACATTCCTCGTTACAATGGTTAAGGCGTATCCGATCGTAAATAAAAAAAAGTACCTAACGGAATTTGAATTAATTTCTGAATTAAAAAAACGCAAACCTCCATAAAAGAAAATTGTAATTGATAGCATCGAAAACAAATGAGAGTATGTGCCGAACACTTGTGTGTAGAAAAAAACATTTGTTCCGAGACTGATAAGCGGAATTGTTAAGGCTGAAGCGACCGCTGAAATAGAGTAGAAGGAAAGGATCCTGAGGATGAGTTTTAAAAATATGTATTGCCAGAAAATGGACCCAATGCATAAGAACACCATGTAGATCGTTGAATAGCCATCGGCTTCGAGCCCGCCGGCACGGGCAAACATATGGGCCATGAAGAAAAATGGAGCTTGATAATAAGCTACGCCTGGCGGATACTTATTGACCTCACGACCTTTGAATTTTACAACGAAAGCTTCTTTCGCATCTGCAGTTTTAACAATGGCCTGATAATGTTTCTGCATAACAGGAGCCATGAAGTTGTAGTTGAAATCATTATAAATAAAGGCAGCCGGCAAATAAGCATAATAACCAAATGCATCATTGATAACAGGTTTGTTCCACCAGATATTGAAATCGTGCATTGGCAATATCAGAAACAGGTTTATAACCAGAACTAATTCGCAAATATATTTTTTAAGGAGGTTCATGCAACTCAGCTAAACTAAGTTACAAATTAAGGGACTATGAGATCGGGCGTGGTAACTACATTACTTTTATGCCCTGCATTATCGAACATATAGATAACGTAGCGTATGATTTTGATCTTTTTGCTGTGACGGTAAAAGGGCATGTGCAAGGTGACTTCACCGCTGATGGGTTTGCCATTATACTCGTCGTTGGGTTTATGAACTGTATAACCGCTTTTTAAACTATCGCTCCCGTTCCAAAAGGCCACAAACTGCTGAGAAATGGTATCTTTATAATAGTAGTTCATGAATAAGTTGCGGGTTGTGTCGTTATTGGCTTTTCCGATATCGCCATTTCCATCCGCAAAGGTAATGGTCATGTTGGCTGTAGTGCCTGTATCAACCGTAAAGGCTTTGTAAGTAATCTCAGGACTTTCAGAATAGTTCTTTTTCTTAACGCAAGACCAAATAAGGGTAATGCATCCAATAACAACCAAATATTTTAATTTGCTCAACATGTATTGTTCTATAAAATTAAGCATAATTTTGCAATAATGAAACACTTGAATACCGATAGCTTTTTTTCAATTGATAGCGAGCAGGCCTTTAATGAACTGGCGCTGAAAGTGTTTCAGTTTCAGCATCAAAACAACAAGGTTTATTCAGATTATATAAAGGCTTTGGGTATTGAAACGAGTTTCATAAAAAATCACAATGAAATCCCGTTTTTACCAATAGAATTTTTTAAATCCAGGGAGGTTTTATCAGCGGAAAAAAGCAATGGAACAGTAATTTTTACGAGCAGTTCTACTACTTCACAAATGCCTTCAAAGCATATTGTGACAGATATAAATATTTATGAGAAGAGTTTTTTAACTTGTTTTGATTGGTTTTATGGAAGCCCGGCCGATTATGTTATCCTGGCTCTTCTGCCAAATTATCTGGAACGTGAAGGTTCATCACTGGTATACATGTTCAATAAGCTCATTCAATTAAGCGGGAATAGCAAAAGTGGTTTTTTCCTGAATAATTATCAGGACCTGAAAATGAGAATTGAAGAACTGAAAAATTCCAAGCAAAAAACAATATTGATCGGAGTAAGCTATGCGCTTTTGGATCTTGCTGAACTCGGAGTTGATCTGAGCGAGAATTTCATTGTTATGGAAACCGGCGGAATGAAAGGGAGGCGTGCTGAGTTGCTAAAGGAAGAGTTACACGCGATCTTAAAGGAAAAATTAAAAGTGAAGGAGATAAACAGCGAATATGGAATGACTGAATTATTATCTCAGGCTTATTCAAAAGGTGATGGTGTTTATGAATGTCCGCCATGGATGCGTGTTTTGATCCGAGATAGGGATGATCCTTTATCCCTGGCAAGAAGCAATGCAACCGGCGGTATAAATATTATTGATCTGGCAAACGTTAATTCATGTTCGTTTATTGCCACTCAGGATCTTGGTAGGCTAAAAAACGGCAACACGTTTGAATTGATGGGACGTTTTGATGCGAGTGATGTTAGGGGTTGTAATTTGATGATAAGTTAAATAAGATGGAGAAAGATTTCTTTGATTCCGTTTATAAGGTAGTTAGGTTGATCCCAAAAGGACGGGTAACAAATTATGGTGCCATTGCTAAATACCTTGGCAGCGCAGGTTCATCGCGTATCGTAGGTTATGCAATGAATGCGGCGCATTCCCAAAAAAAGAAAGTGCCTGCGCATAGAGTAGTAAATCGGAATGGAGAATTAACCGGAAAACATCATTTTGCAACGCCATTTGAAATGCAGGAATTACTGGAGAAAGAAAAAATAGTGGTGAAGAATGATAAGATAATCGATTTCAAGAAATTGTTCTGGGATCCTAATGAAAACCTGAAACTTTAATTGATCACTTTATTTGCTTTGGAGCTTCATTAAAACGGAACAAATGTCAGCCCCAGCATCATGTTAAATCTTTGTGTTGGATATTTCTCCCAGCGATAGTAACGTGTATTGGCGATATTGTTAAAGCTGATGAAGAATCCAAGCATTTTACTATATCTGTATTCTGCTCCAATGTTTACATCAACAATGTAATTTAATAGTTTTGGTTTCAAAACATAAGCAGTTGTGTCTTTTACTTGTGTTAAGGCCCACTGATTGCCAATTACAAATATATCAGCTTTCAGAATGATCTTGCTTTTTAAATTGTAAATGCCTGAAAGGGTAAGGTCATAATTAGGTTTATGATAAGCTTTCTCAAGATTCTTTGGCTTGTACAAATAGTAATTCCCTTTGGCTATGAAATGTATTTTTTCTTTGTACTGATATTTTACCTGACCTCCAACTTTCAATAGCGAAGTGTTATCATAAACAACTTTGTATTTATTATCCATCTGTGTCAGATCACTATAGTCAATCACAAAGAAATGCAAGCTGTCGTAAAGTCCGTAACTCACATTAGCATCGTAACAAGTTGTAGAGCTTAAATTACCTCTTAAACCTCCAAATACGTTGACTTTATTATGCGTATTGGCATAATGAACCTGCGGATTTATGAATGGGTTCTCATTGGTGAGGCTTCTAAAACTGTTTTTCTGCAAACCGCCTGATAGTCCGGCATAAGGAATGATCATACTTTCATAAACATCATAGTGTACATTTAGCTGGGGATAAAAATAAACCTTTGTGCTTTTGTTGAATGCATCAGCCGAAGCGGTCAATCCAAGATCAGCATGCCATTTTTTTCCATTAGCTTCAAAATAAGGATTCAATGAGAAAATAAAATCATTGATAGTGTCTTTTGGTTTTTGATGATTGTAATAATCAGCCAGAATATTCACATGAAGATTTTCTTTGCTGATGAATGTGTTCAATTCAGTTTTTAGTTTTACGTTATTTTCTTCAGCATAATATAGATCCTGCAAATTGTAGAAAGACAATTGAATGTTATGATTGATCTTACTACTGTCGGTGTAATGACTTTGCAGCTGAAGTTTAGGTTCGAACAATTGGTAACGTTGTTTGGTGTAATTCTTGTCTGTTATTTTATTGATCGTTGTATCGAAACCGTAATAATGAACAACATTTCTCTTGTAATTGAATTCGCCGCTTAAAGAATGCTTTTTGATGAATTTTTTTCCGAATACTTCTGCTTCGTTATCGCTGAAGCCGCTGTAACCTACATCGCGCAATTGTGAAGATGCCGAGAAATGTTTATAGTGTGCCCCATAAAGCATTTCCCGTTCACGCGTACTGTTAACCCAGAACTCACCATACGGCATATTATAGATCGGACCATAACCTGCTTTTATCAAAGCGCGATATAATTTGCTGAGCGGCTCATTCTGCATTTTTGCAGGATTGATGGGCTCTACCTGATATTTTGGAAAAATAGGGTAGGAATTAATGCCGTAAGGAATGTTCTTGATGCGTTTTACTGAATCTTTTATTTCGGGAAGGTCGCTGAATTTTACGGCATCTTTTATAGTAGGCTGAAATTCACTTTCGGCTTTAAAGTTCAGGTCATTCAAATTGCCATGAGTTTGTGCTAAAGTAAAAGCAACATAACAGAACATTAATAACAGAACAAAAAGCCATTGCAAACGACGCAGACGACGTTTTTCACTTTGTTTCTCCTGATCTATAGTTATTGAACTTCCCTCGCTGCGGGAAAACCAGTCGCTATTGTTTTTAAATATTTTAAGGTCGTTCGACATAATTATTTTGGCTCCTCCTGCGGTTTAATGGTATTGGTGGATGTTTCTACAGGTGCAATATTTTCTTTCAAAGGTTCTGCGGGTTTTTCAAACAAATTTTTATCGCCGCTTGTCGATTTAAATTCAACTTTCATTTCAGGTGCTGCGCTTTGTTCTAATAATAAACGGGCCTTTTGTTTTTCTTTAATAGTATCAATTCGCTTTTGAGCCTCATCAATGAATTCCTGTTTCGGTTTACCATCAATAATGCTTTGCAAAATAACTTCAGCATCTTTATCATCGCCTTTAGCGCTGTAGCAATCGGCGATAAGAAGCATTCCCTTAGTGTTCCAGTCATCATTGGTGTATGAGTAACTGATAAGATCGTTCACGGTCTTTTCAGCTCCCTTATAGTCCTGTTTTAAAAAATAAATTTTGGCAATGTAATAATATGCTTCAGCGCCTGTTACACTTTTAGCGCTTTTTGAAATGGCCTTGAACTCATTCATGGCGTCATCGTAACGTTGCGTTTCAAATAAACTCTTTGCTTTAATGTATTTAGCTTCGCTGGTTTGAGGTTGGGTTAATTTATCACTTTCAAGAACTTTTTTACTTTCATTCAGGGCTGTTTCATATTGATTCAGGTAAAAGGCACAACGCATCGCACCGATCTTCGATAATAATTTATTAGCAGGTGCTTCTGCAACTTCCTGCATTTGTATGTAAAGCGGTAATGCCTCTTCGTATTTCTTATCCTTGTATAAAAGATAAGTGGCTTTTGTGTAAGCCACTTCACTATATATGCTTCGTGAACGGCTGATCACATACTTGTAGGCCGGTAATGCTTTTTCAAAAAGTCCTTTACTGTATGTACACTCCCCATAACAGAACTGTATCTCATTACTATATCTGCCCTCCGGGAATTTTGTGATGTATGCTTCCAATTTCGGACTTGCAGCATCGCAGTTCTTTTGATTATAATAAGCTTCTTTCGAGGCTTCGTATAAAGCCTGTTCTATCTGATTTACTGAAAGAGGATTTCCTATAGAGTTGAAATATTTCTCCATCTCATCAATATTACCCTTTGCTTCAAATATTTTTTTGATCATTGGTAATACTTCACGCGCATCATCACTTTTATTATCCTTTTGAACGATCTTATCAAAATTCTCAAAAGCTTTGTCATCTTGTTTCAGTTTGAAATAGATCAAACCTAAACTGGCAAGAGATGGATTGGCATAGGTTGAATTAGGATAATTTTTCAGGGTTTTCTCGTAATACATGATAGCATTCTCATCTTCTTTCAGGTCTTCTTTGTATGTATTGGCAATTTCAAAAATGGCCGCCCCTAAATAATTGGATTTTGGGAAATTTGTCTCGATGTATTTTAAATGAACAATTTTTTCTTTGAAGTCTTTTAATAGACCATCACACATTGCTTTCTGATAATAAGAATAGTCAACATCTACTTTATTCATCAACAAGGCCGTTTCATAAAGTGCAGAAGCCTGGGCGTAATACCCGTTGGAAGAAGTTGCAGTCATAAAATAGCAATCTGCTGCGCGAACATTGGCATCAGCTACTTTCATCAGATCATCCTGATCTTTATTCAGTAAAAATTTACGGAAGGCAATGTTAGCCTCCGCGTAATCTCCTTTTTCTTTTCTCTGAAAGTAAGCGTAACCAATATTGTAATTCGATTTTTCATATTCCTTCAGTTGCGGTGCATTTTGCATTAACTGAAAGGCTTTCCATGTTTCAATGGCAGTGGTGTAATCCTTACGCTGATATGAGATCTCGCCCAGCCAGTATTTCGCAAGGGCATTTACTTTTTTATCTACATCTACGCTGATTGCTTTTGTGAACTGTTTGGAGGCGTTATCAAGATCACCGTTATTAAAGAATTCTATTCCTTTAAAAAATATCAGTCGTTCGTAAGTTGCTTTCATTACGGGGTCCTGACTGTCCAGTTTTTCAATACTGGTAATGGCCTGCTGATAATTTTTTGTAGTAGAGTATACGTTGATCAGAAAGTTATGAGCTTCATCTTTACGTTTTGAATTCGGATACTCTTTTAAATATTTACTGAAACCTTTAACGGCTTCGTTGAACGGACTAAAATCTAATTCATAACATAGTTTAGAATAACTGAATAAGGCATCTTCAACAATTTTTTTGTCGAAGTTCATGGTGTAAGCCGAGTAAAAGGCATTGCGGGCTTTTGTTTTATTATTGGTGTTTAAATAGCAATCTGCCATATGATACCAGGCACTTTGCGCTGAACTGTCTTTTGTATCGGTAGCTTTTTCAAAATGATCAACTGCATTTGTGTAGTCATTTAATTTGTAGAAGCAATAAGCAAGAGCATAATTTCCGGAAGGATTTAAACTCGAAGCTAATTCTGTTTTCTTTAAATAGGTTAAAGCATTTTTGTAGTCCTTTAAATTGTAATACGATTCTCCGATCATCCTATTTATTTCACCTGTTCTTTGCACATGCGTACTGTCGTTGAGTAGGTCCGGCGCGCTTTTCACCACTTTATCAAATTTACCCTGAACAAAATAGATCTGAGTAATGTAGTAAGGAACAACTGAACCGAAGGTTTCGTTGCCAACCAATTTATTGAAGCCGTCTAAAGCGCTTTCGTAATTTTTTTCGTTGTAACAGATGTGTGAGTAATAATAAAGCGATGGAAAAATATATTTATTATCAGCATCTTTTATTTCGTAAAAATCTGCTTTGGCTTTTTCAGAATTCTTTTCTTCCAGGTAACTGTAACCCCTCTTAAAATATAATTCCGCAAGATCTTCTTTTGATAAAGTGTAAATGTCAACTTTCTCAAAATTCTTGATGGTTTCGTCGTATTTCTTCTTTCTGTAACTTGATTTCCCTAAGTAAAAATAGGCACTATTGATCTTATTGCTTTCAGGATGTTTTAGAATGAACTGGCGCATTCTCATTTCTCCGTCTTTGTGGAATAGTTCAATGGCGCAGGCTCCTGCATAGTATTCAGCGTCTGTTTTGAGAAGATAGGGCGAACTGCTTAAGCTGATATAATCAGAGAAACTCTTTTGAGCTGCTACATATTGTTTTTTATCAAACAGATCAATACCCTGTTTGTAAGCAGCGTCTTTATCGATGTATGCAGTTGTTTTTTGGGCTTTGAAACTAATTGCAAAAAGCCATAAAACAATTATAGCACCATATTTTTTAATCATCATGATGGGTTAAATGAGCAGTAAAAATTTTCAATAAAGTTAGCTTTGCTTTGTATGGGCTTTAGTAGGTGTGGCTTGCAGTTATTAACGCAACCGTGTTGATATTGGAATAATACCACTCCTCTAAAAAAGTTACATTAAGCTTACATTCGTATGCAATTCAATCATGGGTCCTGTAATAAAATTTAGTAATGCCACCATTTTTCAGGACGATCGTCCTGTTATTGGTAATCTTAACCTTGAAGTTAACAAGGGAGAGTTTGTGTATTTGCTTGGAAAAACAGGAAGCGGAAAAAGTAGTTTGCTGAAAACCATTTATGGCGATCTGGCCCTTCAGCAGGGCAACGCAGAGGTAGCCGGCTATTCATTGCAGAATTTAAAACGCAAGGATATTCCGTATTTAAGGCGAAAATTAGGAATTGTATTTCAAGATTTTCAATTACTGGGCGACAGAAACGTTTATAACAATTTGCGTTTTGTGATGAAAGCTACGGGATGGGATGATGAGACCAAAATTAAGTCCCGAATTAGTGAAGTGTTAAAAAAAGTGGGACTCGAAAATAAGGAGCAGAAAATGCCGCATGAACTTTCAGGTGGAGAGCAGCAAAGGGTAAGTATAGCAAGGGCTCTGGTTAACGAACCTGAGATCATACTGGCCGATGAGCCTACAGGGAATCTTGATCCCGACACATCTGAAGAAATTCTTAAATTGTTAAAAGAGATCAGTGAATCGGGCCGTTCGGTATTGCTGGCAACCCATGATCTCATTGTATATAATAAGTACAAATCGCGTACGCTTACCTTCGAAGACGGAAAAGTAAGCGATTCCAAATAAACCTTGCTTTTCTCCCATTAATTTATTAAGTTTGATTAACAAAAATCAAATAAGATGAATAAAAATCTACTTTCAATTTTAATTTTAGCTTTTTTTTCCGGCTCTCTTTTCTCACAAAACAATCGCTATTTAAGTTATATTTTCCCGTCAGACTCTCTTAAAGGATTTGATGAAATTTCTGCTAATCAGGATGCTTTGCAACGAGGTTTCTTTGGAAAAGAATATAAAGTATTCATGTATCGTGCCAAACGAAATTTCATTAACGATAAATTTGGATATTCCCGGCCCGAACTAATGTCTGTTTATAAAACAGGCACTCCAAAAACTTTGGTTGCTCCGTGTATCAATGAAGATTTTGAAGCGTCTACAAGTACAACTTCAACATCCAGTGCTGGTTCGGTTGGTTCGTCTCTATCAGGTTGGACAATTTCTACAGGCAGTAATTCTAATTCTTGTGCAATGGCAGGTTGCTGTTCAAGTTCAGGTAGTACTATGGCTTGGGTTAGAGCTACGCCTTATAGTACTCTTGGGCCGCTATACTTAATACCAAATTCACCTTTGGGTGGTACAAAAGTATTACAATTGAATGATAGCGTTCCAGGCACCAATGTTATAAGAATCGAACAAACTTTCTCAGTCACCCTTTCTAACAATTTGTTTGAATACGCATATATGGCAGCATTGAACGGGGTGGGTCATGCTTGTTGTGATAAACCTTATATGAATATTCAATTATTTGACTGTAGTTTAAACAATATAGCGTGTGCAACAAATAGTATTGTAGTCCCGGGTTCGGGTTGTTCTCTTAGCACGGTTTCTTCAAGCTGGGTTATTAATACTTCAGGTGTTACTTATACATCATCATGGGAAGTTCACTCCATTGACTTAACACCATATATCGGGTCGTGTGTTACTATTCAGGTGACCGTTAGCGACTGCGATGGCGGTGCACACCAGGGTTGGGCGTTTTTTGATGCGCGATGTGGTAGTTCTTCGATTATGGTTAATAATATTCCAGCAACGACATTTACAAGTTGCGCTTCAACGGCAACCTTAACTGCACCAACTAGTGGGCCTTATTTATGGAACGGTCCTGCCGGCAGCGGAATTACAAACTACACTACCTCGTCAATTACAACAACGGCCTCTGGGACCTATACTTTATCGGTTCCATCAGGTTCTTGTAGTTCTAGTCAAACTTTGGCTTTAATCGTTTCCCCAGGCAACGTTTCCATTGGTGCATCTGCTCTTACAATTTGTCAGGGCGCAAGTGTGAACCTCACAGCAAACGGAACCGGCATGACTTCTTACACTTGGAATACAGGTGCCACAACACCAACTATTGCGGCAACCCCTAGTATATCCACAACTTATTCTGTTGCAGGAACCAATACAGCGGGCTGTGTGTATTCGGCCAATCAGATCATTAACGTGAGTTTGTGCACAGGTATCGAACAAAATAGTTTAGATAATGCGGGAATAAGTATTTTTCCGAACCCAAACAGCGGAACCTTTAACATACAATCTAAAAAAGAAGAAATTGTAACCATTACCAATGAATTAGGGCAGTTGATTCAAACGATCAACTTAAACACTCAGAACAAATTTAAATATACGGTCACTAATTTAAGTTCGGGCATTTATTTTATTGGAACTGATAGAACCAAACAAAAGATAGTGGTGCAACGATAATATTTGAACCAACCGGAATAGAAAGCCTGTCATCGTGAGCTATACGAACGACAGGCTTTTTTGTTATAAACAATTCGAATTTATTTTTTTATGATCTTATTTGTAAAAGTGCTATAAAAAGCGCGATTTAATAATTATTTTTGATGGCCTTTATGAGGGTAAAGTAAAACATGGTTTTTAGCAGTATCACATTTTTAATTTACTTTTTACCAATTTTTTTATTGGCCTACCATGTTACGCCCAATAAATTAAAGAACACCTGCATTTTAATTTTCAGTATTGTTTTTTATGCCTGGGGTGGACCGAAATTCATTTTCGTAATTCTCGGTACAACTTTCCTTGACTTCTTTCTAGTGAATGCCATGGCTGCGGCAAAAGATAAGGCTACGAAAATTCGTTTTCTTATTTTATCACTTTGTTTAAATGTTGGCCTTTTATTTTATTTCAAATACTGTAATTTTTTCATTGACAATATCAATGGCTTGTTAGGTACGGATATTAAATGGACAAAAGTTCTGTTGCCAATTGGAATTTCATTCTACACTTTTGAAAGTATTACTTATGTAGTGGATGTTTACCGAGGGATTCACAAACCATTAAAGAATTTCTGGAGCTATCAAACCTACATTATTTTATTCCCAAAATTAATTGCGGGTCCTATCGTTCGTTATCATGATATTGCCGATCAAATAACTAACCGCGAAAAAAATTATACTAGTAATGTAAAACTGAGCGGTTTCTTTATTTTTTGTTTTGGCTTAGCTAAGAAAGTGATCATTGCTAACACGATCGGTTTGCAGGCCGATGCTGTTTTTAAATTGGCGCCTGAGCAGATCGATATGGCAGCGGCATGGGTAGGAGCAATAGCCTATACATTTCAGATCTATTTTGATTTTAGCGGTTATAGCGACATGGCAATTGGCCTGGCTAAGATCATGGGTTTCCGATTACCTGAAAATTTTAATAATCCGTATTTATCAGGTTCTGTTACCGAATTCTGGAGAAGATGGCATATCACTTTAGGATCGTGGATGAAAAATTATTTGTATATCCCGCTTGGAGGTAACAAAGTGAGTGGTGCAAAATTATACCGAAATCTTGTTATCGTATTTTTATTATCGGGTTTGTGGCACGGTGCCAGCTGGAATTTTGTATTGTGGGGAGCTTTTCATGGTTTGTTTTTAGTGATGGAAAGATTGTTCTTAGGAAATGCATTTCTTAAGATGGGAAAAGTAATTTCTACCATCATTACTTTTATTATTATTGTTACAGGATGGGTTTTATTCCGCAATGAAAATATTGAATATGCATTTCATGTGATCAAACAAATGTATAGTTTCGATATTTTCGACGGCAAATTTGCTTTGAATAACGATTTCTGGTTCTCATGTGCATTGGCAATTTTGTTTTCATTCTTTGCTTTTATTCCGGCTACCAAAGCCATTCAGGAAAAAGTATATGGAGAAGCATTATCCGGTTCAGGTAAGTCAGTTTTAGTATTAGTTAGCATATCGTTGTTTTATATCTCATTAAGCTATCTGGCAGCATTTGATTTTAATCCATTTATTTACTTCAGATTTTAATGGCAGCTAAACCAAAAATAATGAATGCACATTTGTGGTTAGCTTACATAGCCATTAGTTTGCCCTTGCTTTTGGCTTTTGTTTCCGAAAACAATAAACCGAATCTGGTTGGCATTGTGATCAGTGATAAAAAACCGGAGATGAATTCAGAGAGTTGGTTTTTCGGAGCCTATCAAAGTGAGATGGATGATTACAATAACGATCATTGGGCTTTCAAAGAAATATCGGTTCGCTTGAACAATCAGTTCTATTATAAGGCCTTCAACCAAATTCGGGTAAATGGTTTTGTGATCGGTAAGGATGATTATGTGTTCAGTGAAAGCTATATATTCTCAGCCTATGGAGATGATTTTATCGGTGAAGAAAGAATAAGATCACAAATGCAAAAAGCCAAAGTGATCCAGGATAGTTTGAAGCGCTACGGCGTTGATCTTTTGTTTGTATTTGCTCCAGGTAAAGGAGAATTTTGTACCGAATTCATAGAAGATAAATACAAACACCCCGTAAAAACCACCAATCATGCTGAGTTTGTAAAACAATGCAAAAGTAATGGCGTAAATTACCTTGATCTTTACACTTATTTTAATTTGTTAAAGCCTAATACCAAATATCCTTTGTTCCCTAAGTTTGGTCACCACTGGAGTTTTTATGGAGAAGTTTTGGCGGTTGATACAATAATCCGGCACATCGAAACTTTGCATCATGTTCAATTACCTGAGATCGCCTGGGAGAAAACGGAAGTGGTAGATACAGCGCGTAGTCGCGATGCCGATGTTTTAAAAAGCATGAATTTGTATTCAAATCCTGATCAAAACATGAAACTTGCTTACCCGGAAGTGTTATTTGAAAACGATAGTTTAAAGAACGGAACCCGCGTTCTTACCATAAGCGATAGTTATTGGTATGGGCCGGTTTATATGGGCATACCGCATAATTGTTTTGGCGGCGGACAATTCTGGTATTATTTTAATAAGGTAGTTCCATCGCCGCGGCAAGGAGAAAAAGTTGAGGTATGGGAACTGAATTTGAAGGAAGAGTTAGAAAAAAACAATCAGGTGATCATGCTTTTATATTCAGATGGTAATTTAGGGGCTTTTGGAAATACTTTTATTCAGGATGCTTACGAAATGTATACTTCGCCCGCAACTTATTGGGCAAGGATGGAGAAGAACAAGACCATTCAAACTTACGCTAAACAGATCCGCGAGAAGCCTTTATTGTTAAAGAAAGCCACTCAAAGGTCAAAAGACTTTGAAATACCTCTGGATTCTGCAATACGCTTGGATGCAATGAAAATGGCCGGCATGAAATAGCTTGCTGTAAGCATTTAGAAGCTTGAATTGTATTTGGTATAATTTTAAAATACCGCAGTTTGGGTTAGCTCACGATCTCAGGAACTTTGTTATCTTTATCTGCCCTTAAAAATTATCAAACAGTATGAATTTCATGTCTTACAAAAAAAGTTTTTTTGCTTTAAGCTTTCTATTAATTGCTTTTGCCGGTTTTGCAGATGAAGGAATGTGGATGCCTCAACTTTTAGATGCATTGAATATAAAGAATATGCAAAAGAACGGTTGTAAGTTAACAGCCGAACAGATATACAGTGTAAATAAATCAAGCTTAAAGGATGGCATTGTTCAGTTTGGAGGAGGTTGTACTGCAGAGATCATTTCAGATAAAGGATTAATCTTAACCAATCACCATTGCGGATTTTCTTCAATTGCCATGCACAGTTCTGTTACGCATGATTATTTGACAAATGGTTTTTGGGCTATGAATAAGAACGAAGAAATTTATACACCGAGTTTAACGGTGACATTTATTAACCGCATTGAAGATGTTACTGCTAAAGTTCTGGCTTCAACTGCAGGCAAAACAAATTATTCGGAAATACAACGCGATTCTGTTATTAAAGCAACCATTAAAACTCTGGAGAAGGAAGCTGTCAAAGGAACGCACTACGAGGCTTTTATCCGACCATTTTATTATGGTAACGAATATTATTTATTCATAACCGAAACTTTCCGCGATGTTCGTTTGGTTGGTGCACCTCCGTCTTCCATTGGTAAATTTGGTGGAGAAACCGACAATTGGGTTTGGCCAAGACATAACGCCGATTTTTCTTTATTTAGAATTTATGCGAACAAAGAAAATAGACCGGCTGATTATTCACCCGACAATGTTCCTTATACTCCGAAGCATTTTTTTCCGATCAATATTAAGGGTTATGAAAAGGGAGATTTTACAATGGTGTATGGTTTTCCGGGAAGAACTCAGGAGTATTTGACTTCTTATGCTGTGGATATGTTGGTTAATGAATCCAATCCGCGCAGGGTTGAATTAAGAGGTAAAAGACTTTCAATCATGGAAGAGGACATGAAAAAAAGTGTGGAGCTTCGTTTAATGTATGCCAATCGTTATGCCGGTATTGCAAATTATTACAAAAAGTGGAACGGCGAAATGCAGGGTTTGAAAAAATTCAATGCCATTGAAAAGAAAAAACAATTTGAACAAAAGTTTCTCGAGTTAGCTGCAGTCGATCCGGTTAAAAAGGACAGGTATAGAGATATGTTCGGGCAGTTTAAAAAAATATATGCAGAGTATGCAATTCTGAGTAAGCAAATGGATTACTATAATGAATGTTTGCTTGGAATTGATGGCATTCGATTTACTTCTAATTTTATAACTTTATTTGGAGAACTAAAAAAGAAACAGGCCGGACAGGAAAATAAATTTGATAAATTATTGAATGATACAAAACCCACGGTTCCATTTAGGAATATGAATAAGGAAACCGACATTAAGCTATGCATTGCCATGCTCGATGCTTATGTGAAAGGGGTTGACAAATCTCAAAGGCCTTATTATCTCGATTCTTTATTAACTGCTCACAATACTGACAGTAAGTCGCTGGCAACCTATTTGTATAACAATTCAAGCTTCATCGATAACGATAAAGCCAAAGCCATGCTCGGAGATTTTGAAAAATTTTATCAGGTTTACGAAAAAGATCCTTATTATCAAATGACACTTTCCATAGTTAAATATTATCAGACAACGGTTGCACCGCAAGCTACTTATGATGAATTGCAGATCAACGACCTGCAAAAAGAATACATGAATGCACAGAAAGAGTTGATCAAAGACAGATTATTTTATCCCGATGCCAACTCAACATTGCGTGTAGCTTACGGAAAAGTTGCGGATTACGAACCAAGAGACGGAGTTCAATACCGAAGCTATACAACAATTGAAGGCTTGATGGAAAAAGAAAATCCTAACGATCCTGACTTTATGGTGTTCCCGAAATTAAAAGATCTATATCTTAAAAAAGATTATGGACAATATGCTGATAAGAATGGAAAGTTACGGATCGCTTTTACCGGTAGTAATCATACAACAGGTGGTAATAGCGGCAGTCCGGTGTTGAACGCTAAAGGAGAATTGATCGGCACTAACTTTGATCGAAATTGGGAAGGTACCATGAGCGATGTGATGTACAATCCTGAACAATGCCGTAACATAGTTTTAGATGTGCGTTTCACTTTATTTTTGATCGATAAATTTGCCGGAGCCGGTTATTTATTGAATGAAATGAAGATCGTTAAGAATTGATGAGGTTTATCAATTTCTCGGTATTTTTCTGATTGCTGAAATTCTCAACCAGTTTCTCTCTGATTTTTATTTCTTCTTTACCGAACGGAATTGAATAAACTGTTTCTATGGCTTTAATGAATTCATTTGCCGTATTACAAATTAATAAGGCTGAATTGCCTTTAAAACCTGTGCCTTCCAGCATGGCAGTATTGCATAATACAAAACGACCGCCATACAACACATTCAATAATTTTAATTTCAAACCTGTGGCTTGTTCAGTGAATAAGGTATGTATCTGAGCACTTTCCACCAAACTCTGCATTTCGGTATCAGAAGGGTTTTCAATTAAGCTTATGTTTTTATGCAGAGAGATAAGCTTGACCAGAAAGTCAGGTGGATTTAAGCCTGCGATGTTAATAGGAAAATTAATTTTTGAGAATACATTCTTGATCAACCAGTCAGCTGCCAAATAATTTTCGGAAATACTCAAATTGCCGTGATATAAAATATGATTGCCTCTCCCTTCTCTGCTTGCTACAGAATCATTAGGATGGAAGCTTGGCAGATACTCCGATCTTACCTTTGGATAATTGCTTTTAAAATAGCTGAGGTCACTCGTGTTCACTGCCAGAATTAAGTTAGCATTTTCGATGATCTTCTCGAACTTTTTTAATCTTCGCGCTTCGATCTTTAAAAAAGCTCTCTTCAGATTATTTTTTTCTGATTTGGCAAGATGATCATAATACTCATGTTCAATATTACTATGCCTGTATATTTTGAAGCGATCTTTAAAGCGTTCGTCATCCAATAAATAGCAGGTATGTAAAACTTCAAACAATATCGGGAAATCATTGCTCAGTAAATTCTTGGCGAGCTCTTCCGAAACTCTTGATTTTACGGTATAGGGCAAGGATGATAAATTATTGAACAAACCCGTTTTGCGGGGGTAATAAAAAACCTTTTCGCAATATTTTTCAAGTTCCGGAGAAGCAGCGCGACCATATTGAAAGCAATGCAGATGAACTTTTACGCCCTGAGCGTGAAGGTTTTTAATTTTATAGAACACGTCGATCACTCCTCCGTAATTCGCGGGGTAGGGCACATCAAAAGAAACTATGTTTATGCTTTTAGTCACCTTATGAGTGGTTAATTAGAAAAATGTTTTATTCAAAAAAGAAATTTGAAGAATTGATCCCGGCTTTAAACATGGTCTTGAACTGGCCTTGGGGAGAGTATACCAATATACTTGATTTTTGTATATAGTCAATAGCATCGCTTACGTAAATGTTGTAATCTTTATCATTAACGGCAATTCCGTATAAATTATTGCTTGTTGTAGTAATAAAGGCGCTTGTTGGAAGTGCTGTGGAGGCCAATGTCATTCGGTAAACGTTTTTATTTAAAAAGTACAAAGTATCCTTTGTACCATTAATGCATAAACTGTTGGGTGCATCGGGTAAATTGAAGTTCAGACTTAATTCAGTTTGCAAAGTAACCGCATCAATTTTTGTTAGGCGCGCTGCAACAGAGTTGGTGTTGTCTCCGCTGCTTAAGATCCATAGTTTGTTGTTTTTATCAAGCACTAAACTACCTGCGTTAATTCCGGTGTTAATGCTATCAATAACCTGATCGTTCACCGTATTGATAACATAAGTATAAGCTTTTTTCATATTGGTCACAAAGGCTTTATTGTATAAAAGCTCCATGCGCTCACTCCAGCCGGTAAAAGGAATACTTCCTGTTTTTGTAAAGGTATTGAGATCCATTATTGTGATCGAGTTCGAATAAAGATCGCTTACATAAGCTTTTTGAAAAGTGATCGGTAAAACATATCGCGGAGAAGTTAATCCGGTAAGTGTTCCTTTTAACTTAAAATCATCGGCTGACACCACTACGATTTTCCCGGAGTTGTTCACCGAAAGGTAAAAATTGTTATTTGCTTTTGTAATGCTCTGACAAACATCTCCTAAAACCGCATTGTTGTTTTGGCTTTTATAATAGTCAATGATGCTCTCTCCCGTTGAAGGCTGGTAAATTGTAACTCCTGCATTATTCGAATTAAAAACGCCTTCACTGGTAATGTAAACACGGTGCCCCTGACTTGCTGAAATTGAAGGTTCAATGTTATCGGCAGGTTTATCCTTTTGGCAGGAAGTAAAACAAACAATAGTTATAAAAATAAATACTGATCTTAATTTCTTCATTCTTTTATTAATTTATAAACCGTTTTGTAATTGTCTTCATACAAATATAAAAAATAAACTCCGCAGCTTAGATCGCTAATGTTTACTTCTGTAACATTGTTATTAACCAGGCTTTGTTGCTTAACTTCAATACCCTGAGCATTCAAAATTTTTAACTCAGCTAAGCTTGTCAGAGCACTGCTGATGTTAAACACAGAGTTTGCCGGGTTAGGATATATTTTGAAATTGTTATGATAACTCAGTTCATGAATTCCTACTGCGGCCTGATTAATTACGCCAACGGCATCAAGATCAAAGCCACTTGAGGGGTAAGGAGTGGTCCATGGATCATTAATAATGTTATTATTCTTATCATAGGTGCCGTATAATGGATTGATACTACCAACCACGTCAATTATTTTAACATGTGTAATAGCATTTACATTTAATTGGGAAATACCTGTCATTTCCTGAAGATCAAATGGTGTTCCGTATAAAGCTCTGTATTTTCCGGCAAGGTTGTTTAGTTTGGTTGCATCCATAATTGCCGAACCGCTGTATTGCGGAGTAATTAGCGAATTACTGGTAGCAGGAAATCGAAAATAATTTATTCCGTCGCTGCTCACTTCTACAAATCCAAGTTCTAAATAAGTATCATTAAAAGCGTTTTCAAAAACAGCGAAATCATAACCTGTTCCGTTTTTTATTGGTGTCGAAAATGTAACAATGGCATAACCTCCATCGCCCAAGCTAACCACCCCGTTAATTCCGGCTTTACCAAGCGCCATGGAGCTGTCGCCAACCGATGCCAATCCAAGCGATGGAGTACTAACATCCATCAAGCCCCTGTTAACATGGCAATTTGTTCCCCAAGCCACAAATGCGCTGCTGTCGGTATACATAGCAGTGGTTCCAATTGTTCCTGCCGGCCCGGGAAATTGAGCGTAAGTGACCCAAAAAATAAAACTGAATAGAAAAATTAATTTCGCTTTCATATAAATTTAGTCTTTAATGAACTTTATGGTTCTTTTTTCTTCTTTAGTAGTTAGTTCAATAAAGTATAAACCTTGTGCCAATTCCGAAAGATCTATTTGTGCAGAATTGTTGCCTTGGTTCAATGAAACTGTGATGTTTTGAATCTCTCTTCCTAATGTATTGTAAATTCTTAATGAAGAATTTAATTCTGAATTAGAATTGAGATAAATTGTGTTATGCGCAGGATTTGGGTAAATGTTTAAACTATTGATCGTATTTAATTCATTGATCCCAACTCCTTGACTGGTTGTAAAATTGTCGATAGAGAAATAAGCAGGTGTATTCATTCCAAAACTACCATTGTCGCTAGAATACAGGAAAAACTTCAAGCTGTCAACATTGCCAAGATTAGCGCAACTTAAGTACTGCCAGTTTTTCTCAATGTAATCTAAATTATTATTGCTGAAACGATAATCCGCTAAATAGAAAACAGAACTATCAGGTTTCATGGTTCCGCCTAAATATCCTTTTACGGTTACCTTGAACCAATCGGGGTCGTTACCGGTTGGGCCGCCAAATTTTTTAGCAAAACTATCGCCACTTTTCATCGATTTCCAGGCATAAGTTGTATTGGTAATATAAAAGCCATTCACATAGTTGTTCGGAGATTTAAGTTTAATAACACCTCCGGCTTGGCCTGTAGCATAAAAGTTAGAATTGTTATAACCTTTATAAGTAATGCAATTATAAAGATTCATAAAGCCCCCATTGCTACTATCATTTTTATTGGTGTATGAAAAGCCGCCGCTCCAATAATTAAAACCTTTATCCCAATCGTATTGAAAAACGGCATTGGAGGTTTGCCAATCAACACTATTCGTGTCTTTATAAAATGAGTTTGGCGACAAAGTAAATGTTTCAAAGTCGGCAACATTTTGAGCTTTCGTAAATAACGAAAGCAAACTCAGGCTTAAAATTGCAATTATTTTTTTTCTCATAGTAAGGGTTTTTAAATTTTTGAATTTGTAGATCTTTGATTTCATATGATTGGTTTATTTATTTTTATTTGGTTTATGATATGTTAGTGTGATACTTACTTCGTAACTTCTTAAAGGCATTGGCCTTTTGTCAATTACAAAGTATGACGTGTTGTAAATATTGTTGATCTGAAATGCAGTAATGAAATTGACACTTTCCATTTTAAAAAGATACGATACTTTTAAATTCCCAACATCGTAAGGCTTTAGCCAGCTTGAGTTATCGCTGGTGCTGTAGCGGTAACCAATATAATTGTGAAAATAGAACAATGAGAAATTATCATATCTGAACATGAATTGCGCCCCGTAATTGTACCGTGGTGTATAGATGAGTTGTTTGTTTACTGAAGCATCATTTACTAAAGCGGATTGCAAAGAAGTAGACAGAACATAAGCGCTATTGAAGCCTAATTTCAGATTCAGTTTTTTGTTGCTGTAATTAACACTGCTCGATGTTTCACCGCCGCGACTGTATACTTTTGAAACATTCATGGGAGCTGCGTTTCCGCCCGGACCTGGTACCCAATTGATCCAGTTGTCAATTTGTTTTCCGAAGTATGTTATTTCACTTTGAATGCTTATTTTTTTGATCGCAAATTTTATTTCCAGTCCCGCATCATAAGTATAACCTTCTTCAGCCTTTAAATTCGGATTACCCGTAACCGGCCAATATAGGTCGTTTAAAGTGGGTTGACGGTAAACCTTGGCAGCATTGACTTTGAAAGTAATTGGTTTAAAAAGGTTATAAGAAATTCCAACATTTCCGGTAAGCGGAATAATTATAGTGTTCGAAATTTCCTGGCGGATATTAATATTGCTCACTAATTTATTTTCGAACAAATGATTGGAATATCCCAACATAAATGCAGTTTTATTGTATTGTTTTGTATTTGGGATGTAATTATTACTATTGGCTTCGTAGTTTGTAAAATTTATTCCGGCAAATAATTGGTGATGTACATTGATCTTGTAAAAAGTTTCAGCTTCGCCAACAAATGTTCGTGTTTTGTTTTTAGAAAAAAGTGCAGCAATACTGTCGGTATAATTTAACTGATCATTAAAGTAGGCGAGTTTAACACTCGGACTAAAGTTCTTCTTCTGATAATTCCAATCCAGCATCATCTTAAAATTTTCGTCGGCCTGAGAAGCCTTGCTGATTGTTTTATTCAGGGGCGGTGCAAAGTTACGATCAGACTGATGATACCATGCTCTGGCATTGATCTGATGATGATCCAAAAAAACAAATGATAATTCCTGCATGAAACCTTTTTGCTGATAATTTGAGTGCTTCATGGTTTTAACTGTGGTGTCTAAATAAGAATAATTATTGTCAGAGGCATTTAAATACACTTTTGTATTGGAACTGAATTTTGAATTGGAGTACTGTATGTTCGAATTTAATTTTCTGGTATTGAAACTTCCGAAACCAACATTTAACGAAGTGTTGAGTCCGCCGTTGAATTTAGATCTGTTGTTCAGATTAATGCTTCCTCCCATGGCGCCGCTTCCCCATAAGGCGCTTGATCCGCCATAGTCTATGCTAACATTGTCAAAAATAAAATTCGGTAATTGCGAAAGATCATTTTGTCCTAACATGGGATTTTGAATGTTGATGCCATTCCATAATATCGCTGTTTGCGAAGCGTTGCCGCCGCGAAAACCGCTGCTTGATAAATTACCCGGACCATAATTTTTGATGAAAACGGGAGTATTTATCGAGAGAAGATCGCCAAGGTTAGTATTATTGAAATGTTTTAAAGTAGCCGAATCTATTTTCTGGATCTTTTTTCCGGCTGTAAATTTTTCAGCTTTACTGCTGTGAATTACAATTTCATTTAATTTAATGGTCGCTGTATCTTTAAGCTGGGCATTAAGAATTGAGAATGTGAATGAAAAAAAGAGCACATAGCTCAGCCTTCCTGCCAAAGCAAGATAATATGGTCTGTTTATTTTACGTCTTGTTTCCAAACAATTATTCTAAATGAATTATCGTTTGTAACAATACAGGAAAAAGATAAAACAATAATATAAAGCGTTAAGCTAAAAAAATTGCTTTGTCAGCCTTTCTTCCCGAAAGCTACAAAATTGTTATTATTGGCAGGAAGGCTGAGCTATGTGCTCTTTTTTTCATTCACATTCTCAATTCTTAATGCCCAGCTTAAAGATACAGCGACCATTAAATTAAATGAAATTGTAATTCACAGCAGTAAAGCTGAAAA
>JANYIQ010000048.1 GCA_025362575.1 Bacteroidia bacterium | reverse complement strand
GCACCGCCGCATACATATACGGCGGCAGTTTCACCGTTTCAAGTTTATACGATAACAGTCGTGGCCACCAACACAAATGGTTGTACGGGCACTTTTACGATACCCATAACGGTCAACGCCCCTCAGCCAAATATAACTTCCATTGGTTCGCCGTCCATTTGTGTGGGAACCTCGTTGAATATAGTCGCCAATAATGTTGTGAACGTTGCAAATTATAATTGGAATTTGGGAACAGGAGCGGGGCCTGTCAATACAGCAACCAACAATATCACTAATACTTATTCTTTGCAGGGAACATTTACTGCATTGTTAACAACAACTGATATTTATGGTTGTAAGGGTAGCACTACGTTTACGGTTTATGTTCAAAATTATCCAATAGCCTCATTTATCATCACGAATACTTGTAGTTCAACAAGCTCTGTAGTTTGTACAGGATGTCCTGTTACTTTTTCGGATACATCAGTTAATCCTGTTCCCGGACCAAGGAATTGGAATCTTTCTACCGGTGGACCAATTGTTCCTATTGTTGCTCCGAGTTGGATATATACTACACCTGGAACTTATCCGATCACATTAACAGTAACATCAACATTTGGTTGTCCGAGCATTGCAAAAGATACAGTTCACGTTTATGGTGCAAAAGCTGATTTTTATACAGATAAGAATGTAATTTGTAAAGGCGATGCTATTGTTTACACGATCAAAGACACAATAGGGGTATTTTATTGGAATTGGGATTATGGTGATGGAAGTACAGGGCCGAAAGTTTCTCCAACAGCCCATTCGTATACGTTCCATCCGCAGGGAGGAACAACGAACGTTACTTTAATTTACTGGTCAAGTAACATGGCTTGTAAGTATTCTGTGGTCAAACCAATTACCATACGTAATATTATTGCTGACTTTGATAGAAACGGTGAGTTGATAAAATCAGATACGATACATTGTTTAGGGGTAACGGATCTATTAACGAGTACGTCCACTAGTGCTACAGCATACTATTGGAATTTTGGTGATGGATCACCAACATCCACTCTTGTAAACCCATCGCATTTGTACGGTGCTCCCGGAACATACACAATTGTATTAGCGATCACCGATACCCAGTATGGCTGCAAAGATACTTTGCGAAAACCTATTGTAATTTTGGCACCGCCTCAAGCCACTGTAACAGCAAAAGACACCTGTGCAAAAAAACCATCGCAATTAAATGCTACAGGTACAGGTTCCGGATACACGTACATCTGGCATCCAGGAAAAAATTTAACGGACTCCACTATTGCAAATCCGGTCGCTACTTTAACTACATCAACTAATTTTACCGTAGAAGTAAAAGATCCGAATGGTTGCAGGACCATAATTACACATTCGGTTTATATACAAGAACCGCCGCCACCGATCAATTGGGATACAACAATAATAATCGGACAACAGGTTAGCATACCGGGATTCGGAGGAACAGGCTTTACATACAATTGGACACCCTTGACCGACCTCAGCTGTAATTATTGTCCTTACCCGGTTTCAAGCTCTACGGTTGACATTACTTATTATCTGAACATTAAAGACAGCATGAACTGTTTTAACCTTACTAATAAATTCAATATTCATGTTGAGCCAAAATCGAGTGTGGATGTTCCTACTGCATTTACACCTAACGGTGATGGTATTAACGACATTATTTATGTTGACGGATGGGGAATACGGAAATTGAATTTCTTCAGGATCTATAATCGTTGGGGTGAATTATTATTTGAAACGAGTGACATTAAAGTAGGGTGGGATGGAACTTATAAAGGTGCGCCTCAAAATATGGAGACCTATGTGTGGCAGGTATCGGTTGAAACATATACGGATGCAAAACCTCTTTTGAAAACGCACACTTTTAAATTGATCCGCTAATCAAGCTTTTGTTTTTTTGATAGACTCTTGATAGATCTTCTTGATGCTGCTTTTTTCTTCACGCTTAATAATGGCTTCGGCAGCAGGAATAAGGTCTTTATTCATTTTTGTTTTTAGTTTAATGATCTCGCTCAAAGCATAAGCCGCACTCCATCGTACAACAGTTCCTGTATGCTCTGAATTGATCAATAAATATTTTATGGCTTCATTCAGTTTCTCCGGAAAAATAGAAGCAATGTTCCCAATTACTTTGGCCGATTCCCATTTTACGCGTGGTGCTTTTTCGTAAAGCGAATTGGTAATAAAATCGAGGCAATTGATAGTAGCGATCTTAGGATTTGTTTTGGTTGCAAACTCTATGGCTTCAATGCAGGTAGCTTTGAACGGATCTTTTGAAGAAACAGCGAATTCAATAAGATGGTTGATCTTTTTGGGATTGGCAATTAACCATTTACTTAAAGTTTCGGTTTTTTCTTTTGGCTTTGTGCTTTTGTCACCAAGGGTTTCTGTAAAATCCATTTTTATTTTGTAAAATGAAATTCAGTTCTTCTGTTATATTCGTGTTCTTTATCGGTGCAATCTACGCCATTGGTACAGCGATTTCTGAGTTCTGATTCACCTTTTCCGATCGCTTTCAGTCTGGTTTTTTCAATACCTTTCGAAACAATGTAATCAACCACCGAAGCTGAACGCTTTTGCGATAAACTCAAATTAGCAGCATCTTCACCTCTTGCATCTGTGTGCGAGATAACATCGAGTTTTACTTTAGGGTTCTCTTTTAAAATGGTAATTACTTTGTTCAGAGCTTCTTCGGCTTGTTTTTCAACGGCAAATTTTCCGCTCGCATAATTAATGTTCTCGGTAATTTTTAATTCGTTTTTTCCGCTGCCCGCAAATTTTTTGTAGGTCATCGAAATGTCTTCTGCCATCGGCGGAGGATCCATCAGCATCACAATATCTGCTTTAATGATATTATAAACAAAACCGCCCTTTGCATTCTTAGTGAAATTCGCGATCTCAGCGCCCTCCTGCGAAACAAGACTTACACTTTTATAATTTTTAAAACGTGGATCAACTCTTAGTTGATAAGTCGATTTTTCATCATCTGGTAATGGAATTTCAAAATCGCCATATGCATCGGTCTTTGTTTTGGCAAGCGTATCTGTTTTAATGCCGCTGAACAAACTTACCAATGTATTTATCAAAGGAGTTTTAATACCGGAACTGTCTTTTAAAAGTTTTGCCTTTAATTTAGAACTGCTCACCATTGGGTCTGGTGGGATCTGCTTTAAGAAAGTTCCAATTGAACTCGATTCCTGAATTAATTTCCCGTCAGGGCCTATCAACGTTAATTTATCGAATAGTTTGCTGAGTTGTTTTAATACAGCTTTGTAATCGTTGGTATTGTAGTAGTTAACAATGCGATTAGGTTTTACTTCGAAAGGTTTTTTCTTTTTAATGGTGGTGATCCAGTTTTTGTAATCATCATCTTTATCAAAAGATAAGCAAATTACTTTTAGATCGTTTACTTTGTATTTTGTTACAAAGCGCGCAACAATAGCTTCGATTTTTTTAATGCTGTCTTTTGTTTCGCGCGGAGTGCCAAGCCAATTGTAAAAATAGAGTAGGTTATAAGAGCCATCAGTAATATTAACAGCTACACTTGTGCCGGTAGTATCATATAGGTCAACAGAAATTTTAACGATATCGCCAACATCAAAAGATTTTTTCTGCTGACCAAAAATTATAATTGGTAAAATAAGTAAACCAACAATTATAATGAACCTGTTCATAAGGGTAAATATAAAAAATAAATCTGTTATTATAAAATAACGGCTGCAGGCCTTTTGTATCAGGTGTTTTAGAGATATTCCCGATAATCAATCAACGTAGGCCTCTCTAATTACCGTTTTAATTGTGTCGATTTCCTTTTCGCTTAAGGTTTCAAAGATCTTGACAATTCTTTTTCGGTCAATTGTTCTTATCTGATCAATTACAACCCAACCTTTGGTTTTATTATGCTTCACTTCAACTCGTGTTGGGTAATGCTTGGAATTAGTTGTCATTGGAGCAACAACAATGGTTTGCAGATATTTATTCATTTCATTAGGAGAAATGATCACGCAAGGTCGCGTTTTTTTCATTTCACTTCCAATTGTCGGGTCTAAGTTGACCAAAACAATTTGATATTGCTTTAACTCCATTCTTCAAAATTTTCATCTTCAAAAACATCACCCATCAGTAATTTATCCTCTCCGTTTTCGTGCAATTTTTTAAATGCTTTTTCCCAGCCTTTCCGCGATGATGTTTTTGGTTTTAAAATGATATATCCTTTTTCAAGAACCAATTCAAGGGTATCTTTAATGTTATATTTTTCAAGTATGGTTTTTGATAATCGTATCCCTTTTGAGTTACCGATTGAAATTAATGAAATGTCCATGATCAATGATTGTAATTACAAAGTTATTACAATTATCTTTAAATTACAAGGGGAAATGTAAGTTTTGATCAAAAAAAGTCCCCCCGAACCACCAGGGGGACTACCAAATAACCCTAAACATTTACCCCGTTGGATTCAGAATTTGACGTGTCAAATTCGAGGAGTCCTACGGGGTGAACAAAACCAAATGTTATTCCTTAGGGGCTGTCTCTTGTACGAGAGCTTCTTTAATTTTATCTTCAATTTCCTGAGCTAGGTCCGGATTATCGTTGAAGATCTGTTTTACCGAATCGCGTCCTTGTCCTAATTTGGTATCATCGTAACTGAACCAAGACCCACTTTTCTTAATAATTCCTTTTTCAACACCAATATCAATGATCTCACCAACTTTACTGATCCCTTCTCCGAACACAATGTCGAATTCGGCCATACGGAAAGGCGGCGCCACTTTGTTTTTCACAACCTTAACACGTACACGATTACCTTGTACAACATCGCCTTCTTTTATCTGGCTAATGCGGCGAATATCTAAACGTACCGAAGCGTAAAACTTAAGTGCATTACCACCGGTAGTAGTTTCAGGATTTCCGAACATGATTCCGATTTTTTCACGTAACTGGTTAATAAATATGCAGCAGCAACCTGTTTTATTAATTGTGCCTGTAAGTTTACGTAAAGCCTGGCTCATTAAACGTGCTTGTAAACCCATACGGCTATCGCCCATTTCGCCTTCTATCTCTGCTTTTGGGGTTAAAGCGGCAACCGAGTCAATAACTACAATATCAACTGCGCCCGAGCGAATTAAATTATCGGCAATCTCTAAAGCCTGCTCGCCATTATCAGGCTGAGATATTAATAAGCTTTTAGTATCTACACCTAATTTCTCGGCGTAAAAACGATCAAAGGCATGTTCTGCATCAATAAATGCTGCAATACCGCCTGCTCTTTGTACGTTAGCAATGGCGTGAATGGCTAATGTTGTTTTACCCGACGATTCAGGCCCGTATATTTCTACTACACGGCCTTTTGGTATACCACCAATGCCAAGGGCAATATCTAAACCTAATGAACCTGTAGAAATAGATTCAACCGGTTCAATGGTAGTATCACCTAATTTCATGATGGCGCCTTTGCCATATGTTTTTTCTAGTTTATCTAATGTAAGCTGTAAAGCTTTTAATTTTTCTCCGTTCACTGTCTTTTTTGGTGCCGGTGCGTCTAACACATCTTCTGTTTTTTTTGCCATGATTACTGTTTTTTGATTTTTATATTACTACTATTAAATTTACGATAATTGGTTTTTATTATTTTGTGTACTTGTTCACTTTGCGTCTTAATTATAAACAAAGGTATGCTCAATTTATAGCAATGTGTTGCTACGATTTGTAGCAATTTTAAAATTGTTGAAAACCTCCCTCATTTGCATCAAATAGGCCAATGCTTAAAGTGCTAAAAACTAAGGCTTTATATTTATTAACTCACTTAAACCATAGTTTGGCTCATTCAAACCCATGCATGGCTAATTATATTAAAATAGCCCAAAAATTGGACTTAATTTTGATTCAGATAGTTAGAACCCCTATATAATGCTTTTAAAGTAGTTAGTTAAAAGTGTTTGTTTTGTTTTAAAAAGACCGCCTCATAGCCGGTCTTTTTAGTTTTATAAGGGTTTGGTTCATTTGGGCGCGCCTCCCGGCCGTCACGACTCGTCGTGATTACGCTTCAAGCTTTTTTCGGCTGCGCCTTCAAAAAGGCTTTCCGCTGCAATCCCTCGCGCTTCTTCTCCGAAATAAAATTTAGATTTAAAAATGGTATATTTATACTAAGAGATGTTATGAAGCTGTACAAAATTATATTTATTCTTTTTATTCTTTTTCAATCTTGCCAGAAAGTAGGAAATGGATATATTAAAGGTACTGTTTATGAAACTGGAACAGATGTGCCGATGAAGAATGCGATGATAAGAGTGAGTAGAACCTGGCATGCAGGTAACCCATTGGTTGTAGGCTATACAACTACAGATGAAAACGGAAAATACAAAATAGATTATTTGCATAAGCAAGGGTATAGTTTTTTCATTAACGCTATGAATTGGGTTGATGGTTCAGAGGATGAAAGAATAATAAACAAAAAAACGGCAAAAAATTTTTCCTTTACTCCGCCTGCCTTCCTTAAACTTTATGCCAACAAAACTTCGTCTTCCGACAATTATTTAATGATAAAGGGTTACGTAATACTCAATGATACTTATTATTCACCCAAAACTGCTTCCCCATACAATGTTCTTATTCACGCGAAATATGGTCAAACAATATATTCAAACTGGCCTGCAGATTCTCCTTGCTTTTATATGAAATCAAACACCAACTACAGCATTAGCTGGCAAGTTTATGATATGCTTGGTCCAACCACAACCAAAGGTCAAGCCCAATTCAATGCCAATAGAGGAGACACGGTATCTTATACAATTAACTTTAATTAAGTCTCTATCCCGATTATTGAGACATTTGTCCTGATGAGGATAAATTCTTTTTTGAATTAATATTTTGTGTCATGATGTAATATCTTAACTGGCTTACATTCTAAAATAATTCTGTCCTAATCCTTTTAAATCTTGCTAATCCGTGTCATCTGTGTTCCATTGCCTCTATGTGAGCGAAGCGAAAGCAAATTACTTCTCAATTCCATTTACATCCGTCGTCAGCACCTCGCTCATATAATCAAAGAAGGGGCGCATGTTCTTAAAGGTTAAGCTGGCTTCTTTCAAAAAATTATCGCTCAAAGCTTCTTTATCGCTAAAGTCGCGTTTTACTAAATATTGTTTGTAGCGCAACAGATCAATGGCTTCGTTATCGGCATCAAAACCTTTTGGCGTGGTTTTTATTTGTTCGCCTAATAATTCACCAAACGTATTTACGAAGTTCTTACTTTTTAAAATTTTACGCAAAGGCTTTGCATCAAATGCTAATTCGTCTCTAACTCTTTTAAGGTCTTCAGGGCTTGGTCCCCAAAAACCGCCTGCAATAAAAGTATCGCCCGGTGCTATGTGAAAATAATACCCGCCGCGGCGTAATTTACCTTCTCTGCTAAAACTTCCGCCAAAGTGAGTGTTGTAAGGAATTTTATCTTTGCTAAAACGAACATCTCTGTAAATGCGGTGCAAACTTTTTTTGCCGCTTGCTGTTTCTATAACATCAGTTTTGTGTAAGTCGGCCAATAAAGCATCCGCAAATTGTTCAATGTGTTTCAATTCTTCTAAATATCTTTCCTTTTTGGCATTGAACCAATCGCGGTTATTGTTTTTTTTGAGTTGCTTTAAGAACTCGAAAGTGCTGGGTTGTATTTTAATTTTGGTCATGGTATTTTTTTTTTAACCACGGATCACGACGCGTCGTGACGGAGAGCACAGAGTTTCACGGAGAAAAAACTTAGTGTCTTGGTGACTTGGTGGCAATGTTTTGAACCACGGATCACGACGCGTCGTGACTGATAACACAGAGTTTCACGGAGAAAAAAAACTTAGTGTCTTGGTGGCAAATTTTAATTTTTATTTCACGTAGATTTAATCGCAGAGGGATCACTCATAACTTATCTCTTATAACTCACAATTAAATTGCGGGTAATAATTTCGCTTTGCATTCTCCAAAGCCAATTCTTAATGCGCCACTCTGGCAAAAACCTTTTATGATTATGGTGTCGTTATCATTCACAAATTTACGTTCAGTACCATCTTTCAATGTAATTGGTTTTGTTCCTCTCCAGGTCAATTCCATCATACTTCCGTATTCACTTGGTTTTGGGCCGCTAATGGTACCGCTCGCCATTAAGTCACCAACATTAATGTTACAACCATTCACGGTGTGATGTGCCAATTGCTGCTCCATCGTCCAGTACATGTATTTGTAATTAGAAGTACATATTTTATTTTCATCGCCATTCTCAGGCACTAAATACACTTCTAAATTAATGTCTAAATTTCTTTCGCCTTTATATTCTAAATACGGCAACACTTTTGGTTCTTGTTCGTAACCTTTGGTTCTAAAGGGTTCCAGGGCTTCAAGTGTAACGATCCAGGGCGACATGGTGCTTGCGAAATTCTTTGCCAAAAACGGACCAAGCGGTACGTATTCCCAAGTTTGAATGTCGCGCGCACTCCAATCGTTAAACAAAACCATTCCAAAAATATGATCATCTGCTTTTTCGGTACTAACACTTTCTCCAAGCTTTGTAGCTTTTCCAATAATAAATCCTGTTTCCAATTCAATGTCTAATAACTTACTTGGACCAAACACCGGCTGATCTGAATCCGCAGGTTTTGATTGTCCTTTTGGTCGGTGAAAACTGTGCCCGCTTGCGCAAATGCTGCTGGCACGGCCATGGTAACCAACCGGAATGTGTTTCCAGTTTGGCATCAAAGCATTTTTTGGGTCGCGTATCATGGTTCCAATATTGGTGGCATGATCAATGCTGCTGTAAAAATCAGTGTAGTCGCCAATGTGTACGGGCAATAACATTTTTACATCGCTTTGTTTTTTTAAAACCAGCGGATGTAATTCTTTATGATCTTTTAATTCGTTGTTAGTGTCTTGCAATAATTCTGAAATACGTTCGCGAACTTTATTGGTAATGGTTTTTCCCAGAGCGATGAACTCGTTCAGTGAATTTTGTTTCAAAGTATCGTGAGGCATTTCAATGGCATCAAAAAAACCATCGTAAGCCAGTTCGTAAAGATCTATGATGTGATCGCCAATGGCAACGCAGGCATGGTGCTCAACTTTATTATCGGTATATAAACCAAAAGGTAAATTTTGGATCGGAAAATCAGAATCGGGTTTCACTTCTATCCAGCTTTTTAGTAAACGGTTATTGGCCTTGCTCATAATTCAAATAATTTGCACGAATTTAATAAAAAGTTTGTCCTTCGGCAGGCTCAGGATGACAAAAAAACGAGGAAAAATTATGGCGCGCCTTCCGGCCGCGCTTTTCGCTCCAAGTCCTCGCCACTCGTACCTCGTGGCTGTGGGCTTTACGCTCCAATCGCTCGCGCTTCTTTTATGTCGAAATACTTTGTTTTGAACGAGATTTCAGATTGGAGAAGAAGCGTGAGGGATAGAGCCATTGTTTGAGCTCTTTTTTACTGAAGCCTGCCTGTCCGGTAGGCAGGCGGAGCGGAAGTAAAAAAAGCGAGTGGCGACAGCCCGACCGCGAGTGAGGCACGAACCTCGCGGGCACGCCCAAAACTTAAGGAATTAAACTAAAATTCTCGGCTGCATAAACCTTATTACAGGCATTAAAATGCCACCATTCAGAGCTTATTGGGTAAAAGCCGGCTTTCATCATGGTTTTGCGCAGTAAAATACGGTTGCAATAAGCAATTTTGCTTAACGAACCATTGGCCAAATTATCGGCTTCGAATTTGGGATGCGCCAGTTCTCCAAAAAAATCAAAAGGCGTTCCCATATCCAGTAAAACTCCGTTTTCGTTGATAATACCGATGTCAACCGCCGCACCATAGTTGTGAAGCGAGTATTGGTCGGGCCTTGCAACGTAGTTGTATTTAAAGATGGGTGCCATTTTGAGAGAATCCCACATCATTTTTTGAACGTGCCATGGGCGCGTGGCATCAAAAACAATGAGGTTATAAAAGGGGAAAGCGGCTTTTAAATGTTTCTGAGCATTGTTGAGTTTTGTAGCCACGGCGCAGGGCAGGTAGCATTGATCGAGGCCATTGTAAAAATTCTTACCAATGAAGTTCTTTTCGGTATTGTAAAGTAAAACCACACGAATATTGGTGTCGAAATCGCGAATGTTAACCAGTCCTGCTTTTACAAACTGCTTTTCGTATAGCGATGAATCTCTCGGTAGAGGCTTATTTGGGGTATTTGTGTCTTTTGCAGGAACGGGGTTTTGAAGTGAAATAACATCTTCCTTTGGCTGGCATCCAAATTGTACAAAAACAATTAAAAATATGTAAAAAAGCTTATTCAAATACTTGCTGTTTTGTTAAATTTGAATCTGATAAATTAGCCGCTAAATGCACCAATTTCACAAATGTATGATTAGTGGCTGCAAAACTAAAATTAATCATGCCATCGTTCGATATTTCAAGCAAAGTTGATGCACAAACATTAGATAACGCCATTAACGTAGCAAAGCGAGAAATTTTAAACCGCTTCGATTTCCGGGGCACCGAGAGTACTGTAGAGCTCAATAAAAAAGACCTGATCATAAACATCAGTACCGAAAACGATATGCGTTTAACCTCGATACTGGATGCCATTCACAGTCGTATGATAAAACAGCAATTGGATCCGCGTTCGCTGGATGAAAGCAAAGAACATTACCAAAGCGGAACAATGGTAAAAAAAGAAATTAAAGTTCGTCAAGGTGTTGATGCAGATGCTTCGCGCCAGATCATGAAAGATATAAAAGAGAGTAAGATAAAAGTGACAACGCAAAAAATGGATGATATCATTAGGGTAAGCAGTAAAAGCATTAACGATCTGCAGGCGGTAATTGCATTGTGCAGTAAAGGAGAGTATAAGATTCCTTTGCAGTTCACGAATATGAAATAAAGGAGTAAGAATAGAGTATAAGGAGAAAGTATAAGGAGAAAGTATAAGGAGTAAGTTGTGAGTAGCGGTAAGTAAGAACCAATAACAAACAACTAAACATCAAACAACTAAAAATCAAACAACTAAACATCAAACAACTAAACATCAAACAACTAAACATCAAACATGATCATCAGAAGTAAAGCACCTTTAAGAATTGGGTTAGCAGGCGGCGGCACTGATCTTTCGCCATATGCCGATTTGTTTGGAGGTGCCATATTGAACGCTACCATAGATCTTTATGCATACGCCAGTTTGGAGCCTTTGACAAACGGTAAAATAGAATTTTGTATTGACGGAACGGATCGTTGTATTATTTTAGACAGCAAAAAAGAACTGGAACTGGTTGAAGGTTTCGAACTATTTATCGGAGTTTACAATCGTGTTATTAAACAATTCAGATTAGATGCTCTATCTTTTCGTTTAACCTCATACATTGAAGCACCGCAAGGTTCGGGCTTAGGAACTTCTTCCACGATTGTGGTTTCGTTGTTAGGGGCTTTTGTTGAATGGTTAAAATTACCTTTGGGTAAGTATGACATTGCCCATCTTGCCTATGAAATAGAACGCATAGATCTTAAAATGAGTGGCGGCCGTCAAGATCAATATGCTGCTACTTTTGGTGGCATCAATTACATGGAGTTTTTAAGTAACGATAGGGTTATTGTAAATCCTTTGCAATTAAAAGATGAAATAGTTAACGAACTTGAGTTTAATTTACTTTTGTTCTTTACAGCTACTCAACGTTTGTCGGCCACAATTATTGATGAGCAAGTACAAAATGTAAAAGATAAGAACACAAAATCGGTTGAGGCCATGCACAATTTAAAAGAGCAGGCGCATCAGATGAAAGACAGTTTATTGCGCGGCGAAATAAATAAAATAGGAGATATCTTGAATTTCGGCTGGAAAAATAAAAAAGACATGGCACATTCGATCAGCAATGACCTAATTGATAAAATTTACGATACAGCATTAAAGAATGGCGCTACCGGTGGTAAGATCTCAGGTGCCGGCGGCGGGGGATTCATGTTCTTTTTATGTCCGGGTGTTACAAAAATAAAAGTAGCAAGGGCCCTGGAAACATTAGGAGGCAAAGTGCAATCGTTTAAATTTACCAAAGAAGGTTTAACCACCTGGAGGATCAATTAGTGAGAAAGTAGAGAATTAAAATATTAAAATATATTCAATAAAAATTAAAAAATACAATGAAGGCGCTAACTCAAACAAATTTAAAATTTCCGAACCAAAATAGTTTTTACAAAGGGAAAGTACGTGATGTGTATAAAATTGATGGTTCTTATCTTGTTATGGTAGCAAGCGACCGCATTAGTGCATTTGATGTTGTTTTGCCTCGTGGCATACCTTATAAAGGACAAGTTCTTAATTTGATCGCCAAAAAGTTTTTGCACGCCACAAGAGATATTGTTCCCAATTGGCTAATTGCCACACCGCATCCAAATGTTAGCATTGGAAAAATGTGTGAGCCTTTTAAAGTAGAGATGGTTATTCGCGGTTATTTGGCAGGGCATGCCGCGCGTACCTATAACGCGGGTGGAAGGGTTTTGTGTGGCGTTAAATTGCCTGAAGGCTTAAAGGAAAATGATAAATTTCCGGAACCGATCATTACCCCAACAACAAAAGCTTCCGAAGGCCACGATGAAGACATTAGCCGTGAAGAAATTTTAAAGCAAGGCATTGTTGAAGAAAAATATTATGTGCAATTAGAGAAATATACACGGGCATTGTATCAGCGCGGACAAGAAATGGCAAATGCCATGGGATTGATATTAGTGGATACAAAATATGAATTTGGGTTACATAATGGCGAAGTAACGTTAATGGATGAGATCCACACACCTGATTCGTCACGTTATTTTTATGCTGAAGGTTATGCCGAACGTCAGAAAAAAGGAGAGGAGCAAAAACAATTAAGTAAGGAGTTTGTACGCCGTTGGTTAATTGAGAAAGGTTTTCAGGGCAAGGAAGGTCAGAGTGTTCCCGAAATGAGTGATGCCTGGGTAAAAGAGATATCTGACCGTTATATTGAGTTATATGAAAAAGTTGCCGGCGAAAAATTTGTGAAACACGATAATATTGATCTTTCTGAAATTGAAAAAAGTGTAAATGCATTTTTAGAGAAACATGAAAAAAGTTTGTAGGAACTTATTTTATATCTTAATTCCATTCTGCATTACAATAAACGGTTCTGCTCAAAACGGAACTATGGATTCTCTTAAGCTTTTGCTTAAAACTGCGAAGCAAGATACTATTCGCCTGAATATCTTAAATACGATCATAGATCAGGAATCAGATGATAATATTTGGCCTGATTACAATAAACAGCTTAAAGAAATTTCTGAAAGTAATTTGTCTAAGATCACTTCTAAAGACCCTTCATATCAGGTTTATCTTAAATACCTGGCAACCGCTTTCAATAATTATGGTCTTCTTTATCAGTACGGCGGAGAACCACAAAAAGCAGTTGATTATTTTGAGAGCAGCATCAAACTTTTGAAGGAGGTTAAAGATAAAAAAACAGTTTCAAGTTGTTTTAATAATATTGGCGGTTTTTATATGCAGCAGGGTAAGATACTATTGGGTTTAGAATATTTGGAGAAAAGCATGAAACTCAAGGAAGAACTCAAGGACCGAAAAGGCATGAGTGTTACTCTTATTAATCTGGCCTATATATTTCAACGACAAGGCAATGTTTCTAAAGCACTTGAATATTATTTTGAGGCATTAAAGATCAGCGAAGAGTTTAAAGACAAGGGTAATATTGCTCAATGTTTAAATAGTATTGGTTACACCTATCAAACGGATGCTAACTATGAAAAGGCATTAGAGTATTTTGGAAAAAGTTTAGCATTGAGAACGGAACTCGGTGATAAACAGGGTATGGCCATTTGCATGAATAATATGGGTTTTGGTTATTACGCCCGAAAAGAATACACGAAAGCTTTGGACTATTATAATAAGAGTTTATTACTTTATGAGGAGATCAATAATATTCAGGGAAAAGGTGCTTTGCTCAATAATATTGGAAGAGTTTTCATGGATCAGGATAGCATGGATAAAGCCAGGATATACTTCGAAAAAAGTTTAAATATAAAGGAAGAAACACGCGATAAAGAAGGGGTAGCTAATACGCTTGCCAATATTGCTGAAGCATGTTACAAACAGGGTAATTTTGCGAAAGCCTTGGAAAGTGGCCAAAAATGCCTGGCGCTTGGTCGTGAGTTGGGATTTCCGGGTACGATCAAAAGTGCGGCATCATTGTTATATAAAGTTTATAAAAAACAAAATAAAGGAATTGAAGCCTTGGAGATGTTTGAATTAAGTTCAAAAATGCGGGATAGTATTGCTAACCAGGAAAGGCATGAAGCTAATATGAAGAAAGAGTTTCAGTTCGAATACGAACGAAAAGTTTTGGAAGACAGTTTAAAGAATGCAGCCGTTTTGGTGCAGGAACAAATTAAACATGAAGAACAGATCAAGCAACAGCGGTTATATACTTATGGCGGCGTTATAGGTTTTGCAATGATGCTGATAATTGCAGGAATTTCTTTTGCCGCATTCAGGAACAAGAAAAAAGCAAATCTCATCATTACTAATCAGAAACTATTGGTGGAGATGCAAAAAGCTGAAGTTGAAAATCAGAAACACAAGGTTGAAACGCATCAAAAGGAAATAATAGATAGCATTACTTATGCAAAACGTTTGCAGGAGGCCATTTTACCCCCTGAAAAAACCATTAAAGAACATTTACCAAACTCATTTGTGTTTTATAAACCAAAAGATATTGTGGCCGGCGATTTTTATTGGTTCGAGCATTTAAATGGAGTTTCTTATTTGGCTGTGGCCGATTGTACAGGCCATGGTGTGCCGGGTGCTTTGGTAAGCATGGTTTGTATTAGCGCACTTAACCGTGCCGTTTTGGAGTTCGGTATAACTGATCCCGGAAAGATATTAGATAAAACACGAGAACTGGTTTTAGAAACGTTTGCAAAAGGTAATGAAGATGTAAAAGACGGAATGGATATCAGTCTAGTGAAAATAGAATTGATCAAAGAATCGAAAAAATTGCCGCAAGGAAAATTGATCATTCCAAAAGGACAAAGTTTTTCGGATGTAGCTGAATCAATGCTGAAATATAAAGTAGAGTGGGCGGGCGCTAATAACCCGCTTTGGTATTTTAAAGGCGGTGAGTATTTTGAGATCAAAGCAAACAAACAATCTATTGGTAAAACCGAAAATGCTTCTCCGTTCACTTCACATAGTTTGGAATTAGCAAAAGGAGATATGCTTTATTTGTTTACCGATGGTCAGGCTGATCAGTTTGGTGGACCAAAAGGGAAGAAATTCAAATACAAACAACTTTTAGAAGTATTGTCTGATAATAAGAACCGATCGCCCGAAGATCAGAAGCAAGCCTTGAGTTCATCTTTCCAAACCTGGAAAGGCAATTTAGAGCAGATTGATGATGTTACAATAATCGGGATAAGGGTTTAATTATTTTACCACAAAGACTCGGAGAGCACAAAGGCTCAATGCAACTTAGTGCCTCCGTGTCTCAGTGGTTAATTTTTACTTTACCTTTCAGAGCCCCTGTCGGTGTTATCACCGACAGGCCGACCTTAAAAAATAGCCTCATGTACATGCGTCAGCATTTTAAAATCATCAACACCCGTTTCATAAAATTTGGCACTTGAATAATATTAGTCGGAAGGTTTTTCACAAAGGACCCACTTTTCTTTAATTGGATTGTTATGGATATAATTCAATTTTTGAATCGTTGTTTCCGGAGAATTTAACATAAAGGATAATCCATTTCTTTCCCATATCTGAACGATTCTATCTTTTGAATAAACAACCAAATCATCTAATATTTTATCGTTGTCAGCTATTAAACAGAATTTAATTTGTTGAGCAGTAAATTTCAAAAAATCCCGCTGTACTTCACTTAATTTGTAATCATGGGAAATAGACCATATTAAATGAATATGATTTGGCATAATAACGAATCCATATAAAATGATTCGTTTTTCATCAACCAGAAATTTTAGGCTGTTTAATATGATCTTTTTATTCTTATCAGATTCAAGAACTTTATGCCAATTAAGATTAGTGTAAGTGCTGAAAAATAAAGTGGTTTCTACTCTAAGGCTGGGCATTTTTATTTTGTTATGATTAATTAGATTGAGTGGATTGCCGCTGGTGATAGCATCGGCAAAGATGTTAAATTGTTCCGTTGGTGATAACACCAACGGCGGCAAAAAGTTAATGAGTTTCACAGAGCCATTCTACTATGTGTAACTCCACTTCTCTGCTCCTGTGTGTTGAAAATTACTTTACCTTTTCCTTCAAAAGCGCAATATCTAATACTTCCTGCATTTGAGTAACGTAATTGAACTTCAAGCCTTTTAAATAATCGGCTTTGATCTCATCTACATCTTTTTTATTATCGGCACACAAAATAATTTCTTTGATACCGGCACGTTTTGCAGCGAGCAATTTTTCTTTTATTCCCCCTACCGGTAAAACTTTTCCGCGCAAAGTAATTTCGCCGGTCATGGCAATGCCGCGTTTTACTTTGCGGTGCGTTAAAGCACTCGCAATCGATGTTAACATCGCAATTCCGGCACTCGGACCATCTTTTGGGGTCGCACCTTCCGGCACATGCAGGTGAATATTGTAATTATCAAAGATCTCAGCGTCTACATCAATAATAGAAGGATGTGCTTTTAAAAATTCCAAAGCAAGTATGGCGCTTTCTTTCATTACTTCGCCCAAACTTCCGGTTAAGGTTAATTTTTGCGTTTTTCCTTTACTTAAACTGGTTTCAATGAATAAAATATCGCCGCCTACCTGTGTCCATGCTAAACCGGTAACAACACCTGCAGCATCGTTACCCTGGTATTTATCTTTTAAATGCGCTACCCCTAATATCTTCACCAGATTTTCTTCGGTGATCTTTGGTTCTGCTTTATTAGCTGCAACGTGAACCGCAACGTGGCGCGCTACTTTAGAAATTTTCTTTTCTAAATTACGCACACCGCTTTCAGATGTATAATTTTCAATTATACTTTCAATGACCTTATCACTCAATTTTAATTGGCTTTTCTTTAAACCGTTCTCCTCAATTTGTTTTGGTAATAAATGGCGTTTTGCAATTTCCAGTTTCTCTTCTACTGTGTAGCCATTCACTTCAATGATCTCCATACGGTCGCGCAGTGCGGGCTGTATGGTGTTTAAATTATTGCAGGTGGCCACAAACATTACCTTGCTGAGGTCGTAATCCATTTCCAAAAAATTATCATAGAAAGTGGAATTCTGTTCCGGATCTAAAACTTCTAACAAAGCAGAAGAAGGGTCGCCATGAAAATCATTTCCAACTTTATCGATCTCATCTAATACAAAAACGGGATTAGAACTCTGAACTTTCTTAATGTTTTGTAATACTCGCCCCGGCATGGCGCCAATGTATGTTTTTCTATGTCCGCGTATTTCGCTTTCGTCTTTTAATCCGCCTAAACTCATTCGGATATATTTTCTTCCTAAAGCTTTGGCAATGCTTTTTCCTAAAGAGGTTTTACCAACGCCCGGAGGTCCGTACAAACAAAGGATCGGCGATTTATGGTCACCTTTTAATTTTAATACGGCTAAATGTTCTAAGATACGTTCTTTAACTTTTTCTAAACCATAATGATCTTCATTCAATACTTTTTCGGCATGTTTGATGTCAAAATTATCAACTGTAAATTCATCCCAAGGTAATTCCAGCATGAGTTCAACATAATTGGTTTGTATACCGTACTCAGCAGCATTAGGATTCATGCGCTGAAGTTTAGCAACGTTCTTATCAAAAACAGCTCTTACTTCTTTGGTCCATTTTTTAGCTTTTCCTTTTTCAACAAATTCATTTATGTCTTGCTCAAAATTATTCCCACCCAATTCTTCCTGAATGGTTTTCATTTGCTGATGCAAAAAATATTCGCGTTGTTGTTTATCCAGATCATGTTTTGTTTTATTCTGAATTTGATTTCTAAGTTCCAGCATTTGCAATTCCTTGGTTAGGTATTCCAACACCAATGTGGCACGTTCCCTCACATCTTCCACTTCCAGCATTTTTTGCTTTTTGTCAACATCAGCATTCATGTTGGA
>JANYIQ010000009.1 GCA_025362575.1 Bacteroidia bacterium | reverse complement strand
CGATCTCCTACCGGTAGGCAGGCTCGGGTCGTCACGACGCGTCGTGATTCGCCACTCGCTTTTTTATTCCGCTTCGCTTCATAAAAAGAGCTCAAACAATGGCTCAATCCCTCACGCAACCCTTCTCAATAAAATAATCTTAGTAAATCATAAGCGATGAGCGTTATCAGCGTTCTATTGCCTCTACGCAGGGTATACCACATAATTCCGTGGCGTTTCATACAAAATAACCTGAATGTCGTTTTCGGCATTTATTTTCGAACGCATAATATCATAGATCACTTTTGCAATGTTTTCGGCAGTAGGATTTAAACTTGCGAATTCTTTGGTATCCAGATTCAAATTTCGATGATCAAATCGTTCAATGATCTCTTTCTGTAAAATATCTCCCAATACTTTCAGATCTATAACATAACCTGTTTCGGGATCAATATCTCCTTTTACACTAAAATGCAGATCGTAATTATGACCGTGGTAATTTGGATTATTGCACAAACCAAAAACTTCCTTGTTTTTCGCATCATTCCATTTTAAATTGTGCAGGCGGTGCGCCGAATGAAAAGTAACTTTTTTAATAACTGATGTTTGCATTTTTATTTATTTACAGTATTTATCAATGAGTTTAAATGCCATAGTATCTCCTAAACTATCGGCTTTGTTCAGATCTTCGCAGGCACCGTGTTTGTCTTTGCTTGCAAATTTTATGGCTGCCCGGTTCACAAAGGCTGGGGCATAATCAAATTTCAGTTTAATGGCATAATCAAGATCCTTCAACGCTTCCACGTACTGCTTTAGCCCGCCCTTAGCTACACCCCGATAGTTGTAGCTTACAGGGTTCTTTGGTTTTATTTTAATGGCTTCATCCAGATCCGCTACAGCACCGCTATTATCATTCGTATTGATCTTTGCTGCGGCCCTCGAAATATAAGCCTCTTCTATTTTCGGTACAGCATCAATGTAAACATTCCAATCTGTAATGGCGCCTTTATAGTCTGCGATCTCAAACTTTGCTTTAGCCCTCGACCTATATAGGTCGTAATTGGGTTTATCTGCGGGAATCAATTTCACGGCGTCATTTAACTCCTTTATTGCATGATTGTATTCTTTACGTGCAAAGCGGCAATCAGCTTTTAAAATATAAGCTTCATAGTATTTAGGGTTTGCTTCAACCGCATAGTTAGCCATGTCTAAAGCTTCTTTATAGCTTTTACCTTCAAGCATTAATTTGGCACGGTAATAATAGAACTCAGCATCCTCAATCCTTTGCGCAGCAGCACTGTCAAAAAACATTTTACAATCGGCGTATCGTTTCTGATTCAAATACACGATCCCAATGGTTTTAAGGGCCTCAAAGTTATTTGGGTCATAATTTAAAACCAGTCTGAAATAGTAATCGGCCTCACCAATATTATCTTCTTTGATGGCGATCCAAGCCAATTTGTTGTATGCCTGAAAATACTCCTTATTTATTTTAACCGCTTTTTTCAACTCGATCTTAGCCTCTTTATACTTTACCGAATCAATAAGTTTTAGCGCACCTTTGTAAAGTTCCTCTTCGGGTTTTGGAGCAAGTGTATCTATCTTCTTGGTGTCGGTAAAACCGCCTAAACCAAGGTCCTGAGCAAAAGAATTAACACTCAAAAATAAAACGAAACAGGTAATTAGCCGTCTGTATAAATACATACCCTTAAAAATAAAAATAATTTCCCGATATCCGAATTTTTATATCTTTATAAAAACTTAAAAATATATAAAATGTCGCCATTAGTAATTATTGTAATCGTATTTGTAGTATTAATCCTTTTTTTGTCGTTTGCCACTGTTCAGCAGGGCACAGTTGCGGTTATCACTGTATTTGGTAAATATAGCCGTATTTTACGACCGGGTTTAAACTTTAAACTCCCTGTAATAGAAAAGATCTCAAAAAAGATATCCATTCAGAATCGTAGTGCAGAGCTTGGTTTTCAAGCCGTTACTATTGATCAGGCCAATGTGAATTTTACTGCCATGTTATTGTATGCTGTATTAAATCATGATGAAGAAACCATTAAAAACGTAGCTTTTAAATTTATCGACGACCGCAATTTCATGCAGGCACTGGTTCGCTCTGTAGAAGGCTCTGTAAGAGCTTATGTAGCCACAAAAAAACAATCGGAGGTTCTAATTGTTCGCCGCGAGATCGTTGAAGCTGTTAAAGACCAGCTTGACAATACCCTTGAACAATGGGGGTATCACCTGATCGATCTTCAATTGAACGACATCACTTTTGATGAAGAAGTAATGCGCTCCATGGCTAAAGTTGTAGCTAGTAATAACCTAAAAGCTGCTGCCGAAAACGAAGGCCAGGCTTTATTGATCACTAAAACAAAAGCTGCAGAAGCGGAAGGAAATGCCATAAAAATTTCGGCACAGGCCGAGAAAGATGCTTCTCAGTTACACGGACAAGGTGTTGCCCTTTTCAGAGGAGAGGTGGCTAAAGGTATGGCCTTAGCGGCTCATGAGATGCAAAACGCAAATCTTGACGCTAACTTAATATTATTCAGCATGTGGACAGAAGCCATCAAGAACTTTGCAGAACACGGCAAAGGCAATGTTATCTTTTTAGATGGCAGCACAGATGGAATGCAGAAAACACTGAAAGAAATGATGGCTATTTCGCAATTAGACGTTAAAAACAAATTGAAATAGGATATAAGACTTGATTTCATAGAACCGCCATGGATATAGTCTGTGGCGGTTTTTTTTTGAACAAATCGGGCCCCATAAAGAAATCTTGCTAAAGCAAAAAAACGAACCTATTTTTACATATTAAATCGCATTGAATTATTATGTCCACCAAGGTTTTACTTTTATCGGATACGAACTCTGAACATACCGAAAAATGGGCATTAGGACTGGCATCAAAAAATATTAAGGTTGGCTTATTCAGTTTCAATAAAGCTACTTACAACTGGTTTGATAATAATGAGAATATAGAATTGCTTTATCAGCCCGATTCAGGTATTAACGCCAATTCAAGATCTACAAAGCTCAATTACATTGGAAATGTTAGAGCTTTAAAAAAAATAATTAAAAAATTTCAGCCCGATGTTTTGCACGCGCATTATGCAACCAGTTATGGTTTGGTTGGCGCATTAACAGGTTTTCATCCTTATGTTATTTCGGTTTGGGGAACGGATGTAATGAAGTTCCCACAAAAGAACATTATTAACCGTAAGGTTCTTACCTATAATTTTAAAAAAGCAGACGCGATCTGCGCAACCTCAAACACCATAAAAGAATACGTTAGTCATGTTATTGATAAAAAAGTTGAGGTTATACCTTTCGGTGTTGATCTCGATATTTTTAAAGCGAAAGCGGTTAAAAGCTTATTTGCAGAAGGTGATTTTATCATTGGAAGCATAAAACCACTTGAAAAACTTTACAACATTGATGTTCTTGTAGAATCGTTCATTATACTTTCAAAAAAACACAGTAATGTTAAACTGATCATTATTGGTGAAGGCAGAGACAGAGAACATTTGATGAAGATCTGTGCTGATAATAACATCAGCGATAAGGTTATTTTTACTGGAAGAATAAATTTTTCGGAGATCAGTAATTATTTTAACATGCTCGATGTTCTGGTTAACATCAGCGATTACGAAAGCTTCGGGGTTTCGGTCATCGAAGCAATGGCTTGCCAGAAACCCGTTATTGTTACTGATGTTGGCGGCTTAAAAGAAGTTGTTGAAAATACAAATTACGGTGCTCTGGTAAAAGTTGGAGATGTAAATGAAACCGTTGAAGCCATCGAAAAATTTTATCTCGATAAAGATCTTAAAATTAAAACCGGTGAAAATTGCAGAAAAAAAGTAATACAAAAATATAATTGGGATGATAATGTGATGCAAATGATCAAGGTTTACGAAAAATTACTGAAGAAGTAATGGATATAAAAGTAATAGATGCTGTTCAAATGCCCCTTTACGACAAGTTTGTAGAGGAGTACGGCGGTGTTTTTAATTACAGTATTTGGAAATCCAATGTTCATAAAGAGAAACTTATCTATTACGGTATTTATGAAAAGGATGGGCAGCTAGCCGGTGTATTTCATTTGTATTTTGCTAAAAAATTCGGATTTACTTTCATAAAAAATCCGCCCTTCATTCCAAATATTGGTCTGGTGTTCAATAACCGGTCGGTAAACAATGCTAATAATCTTTCTTACGTAAAAGATATCCTCGAAGCGGTAACTGCATTCATAGGCACTCAATCGTTTTCGGTTTTAAGTATTGCATTACCAAGTAGTATTGTTGATACCCAACCATTTTTCTGGAACAAATACAAGGTTGTGCCTAATTATACTTATCAGCACAGTCTGGCAGAAACAGAGGCTGAAATAGAAAAGCGCTACTCGGTTAATTCACGCAATGCCGTAAAAAAAGCGGTAAAAGACGGAGTGGAAGTAAAGCTTAGTAATGATTACAGTATTGTAAAACAAATGGTAAAAAACACTTTTTCGCGAAGGGAGGAGGGTTTTGATGAAGCGCTCATAGATTCCATTTTATTTAAGCTGGCAACACCACAAAATAGTTTTGCCTTTGTGGCTTACTGGGAAAATAAACCGATAGCAGTTTCTTTCTGTTTATTTGATAAAAACGTTACCTATTACTGTCTTGGAGGGTACGATCATAACAGCACGCACAGAGGCGCCGGGGCATTATGTATACATAAAAGCATTATGCTAGCAAAGGAAATGGGAAATAAGATCTTCGATTTCGAGGGTTCTATGATCCCTGAAGTAGAAAGTTATTTCAGATCATTTGGTCCAGTAATGCTGCCATATTATACCATTAATAAAGCAAAGCTGCCTTTCGAAATGATCCTTAAATTCATAAAACGCGAAAAATTTTAGTGAGCATAAAATTACTAGATACTCAGAAAGATAGAATTGTTTACGAAGCATTTTGTAAGAAGCAGAACGCATCTGTATTTAATTCAATGAGCTGGCTTGGAATCTACGGTGAGCATCTTCAGCTTTATGGCATCTTTAATAATAATGATGAATTAACCGGAGCCTTGTTTATTTTCAAAACCAAAAAGAAAACCTTCACTTTAAATATTACGCCTCCATTCAGTGCTAACAATGGATTGTTCTTTGAGAACAGATCTGAAAATAATTCCAACATACAAACCACAGTTAAACATGTGATGGAAGAAGTTGCTGATTTTTGCAAGAAACTGAATTCAGATCTTCTGGTATTTGTATTACCGGCTTCCATAAACGATGCGCAGCCGTTTATCTGGAAAAAATTTAAAGTAAAAGTTAAATATACTTATCATGTTGATCTGGCATTGACTCAGGATGCATTATTAGCTAACCTTTCTTCAGAAAAACGCAAAAGTCTGAATAAAGCGCAGAAAGACGGACTGGAGATAAAGGAATCTACTGATATGAAAACCGTGAAACAATTGATCTTAAAAACATTTTCGCGTAAACAAGTTTCAAAAAACATTGTCTATCTCGATAAGATCTTATTTGAATTTGCAAATGTTTCGAACGCAATTGCCTTTGTGGCCTATGATAAAGGCGAAGCAATTGCTGCTACCTTTTGCGTTTACGATTCAGGCACTGCGTATTATCTGTTTGGAGGTTTTGATTCCGCACAGAAACATCATGGCGCAGGAGTGACGTGCATGTGGAACAGTATTTTAAAAGCAAAAGAACTTGGTTTAAGAACATTTGACTTCGAAGGCTCTATGTTACCCGAAGTAGAAAAATACTTCAGGGAGTTTGGAGGAAAGTTAACACCATACTATGAAGTGAGCAAGGCAAAATTCCCTTTATCGCTCTATTATAAGTAATGAAAGCAATTATATCTCACGATATAGATCACATAACAGTTACAGAGCATTTGCTCAGAGACACAATTGTGCCTAAATATATAGCAAGAATTCACATTGAATTACTTTTAGGAAAGATCAGCACCCGCGAATATATTTTGAGATGGAGCGAGTTCTTTAAGAATAAATGGCAGAACATTGATGAATTGATTACTTTCAACAACATTAAAGGTGTGCCGTCTTCTTTTTTTATTGCAGTAGATAAGGGTATTGGATTAAATTATTCGAATGAAGCTGCATTAGTATGGATAGAGCAAATGAAGTGCAGATCTTGCGAAATAGGTGTTCATGGAATGAGTTTTGATAATGTTGTTGATGTGAGATCAGAACGTGATGCATTTGTAAAACTAAGCGGTTTAACCAATGCAGGAATGCGCATGCATTATGTAAAACGTAATGATGAGTCATTAAAATATTTTAGCGAGGCAGGTTATAAATACGACAGTACCATTCATGCTTTTGAAAACCCTTATAAGATAGGGTCTATGTGGGAGTTTCCATTTCAGATCATGGATGGCTGGGTATTGGAAGGCGGAAAAAGATGGCAGAGTATTAACCTTGAACAGGCCAAAGAAGAAACAAAGAAATTAATCGATAAAGCGCATCAGCATAATTTAAGTTACCTCGGAATTGATTTTCATGATCGATATTTCAGCGAAAGTTTTAGATCCTGGTTAGACTGGTACACCTGGCTCGTGGATCATCTTATTGAAAATAAAATTGAATTCGTGAATTTTGATTCTGCCATTAAAGAACTTGAAAAAAGTAAAATAACAACTTGAAGCTTTTAATATTAACTCAATATTTTCCTCCCGAAGTAGGAGCACCTCAAAACCGATTGTTTGAGTTGGCGATTCGTTTGCAGCAAAAAGGTGTGAATGTTAGTGTTTTAACAGCTATGCCCAATTATCCTAAAATGGAGATCCATAAAGAGTATGTGGGTAAGAATTATGTTTACGAAGAGAATAGTGGCTTAAAGATCCACAGGTCTTATATCTACGTTTCAAAAAGCAAAGGCATTATCAAACGCCTTTTAAATTATTTTTCATTTGTGTTTTCAAGTGCCTGGTACGGCAAACGAAAAATTGGAGAAGTGGATATGATCTTATGCGAATCACCTCCGCTTTTTTTAGGATACTCGGCTTTATATTTGAAACGTAAGAAAAAAGCAAAACTTGTTTTTAACGTTTCCGATCTATGGCCTGAGTCAGCCGAAAAACTTGGCGTGGTAACCAACAAGTTCATGCTAAAGCTGGCCTATAACTTAGAGGCGAAACTTTATTCTAAGTCGGCACTGGTAACCGGACAAACACAAGGTATTTGTAAAAGCATTAACCAGCGTTTCCCAAAAGTAAAAACCTACTGGCTGCCAAATGGAGTTGATATGAATTATTATGATCCCGAAAAAACTGTAGCATCCGATTGGCGTGAAAAAAACGGTTTGTCAAACGATGATCTCGTGTTTTTATATGCAGGTATTATCGGAATGGCGCAGGGACTTGAAATAATATTGGAAGCAGCTAAGAACCTTCAAAACAACATTCAGATCAAGTTTGTTCTTTTGGGTAATGGCCCTGAAAAATCAAAACTCCTCGGGCTAAAAGTAAAATATAATTTAAAAAATGTGATCTTCATTGATTCAGTTTCTAAAAATGAAATGCCCGCTGTTTTAAAGGCTGTTAATGCGGCGATAATACCATTAAAGAAATTGGATCTTTTTAAAGGCGCTATTCCATCAAAGATATTCGAAAGTCTAGCTATGCAAATTCCGGTTTTATTGGGTGTTGATGGGGAAGCAAGAGAATTATTCATTGAAAAAGGAAAATGCGGTTTATATTTTGAACCGGAAAGTGTAAAAGAACTTAGTGAAAGAGTTATGCAGATATCCGAAAATCCTGAATTAGCAAAACAATTGGGGCAAGCGGGCAGAACATACGTTAACGAATTTTTTAATCGCAACATTATAGCCGATAAATTGTATAACGAATTAATTAAATTGTAGTTGAAAGCTAAGGCGCAGATATTATTCGAATACATTCCGGTATTACTGGCGTTTTTATTGCCATTTACCGGTAATTATCTGTCGCTGTTTGTTATTCTTTGGTTCTTTGTGGCTTTATTCAATGGTAATAAGCAAACAGTAATTGAGGGCTTAAAGAACAAATGGTTCTTGCTCTTGTTTGGTTTTATTGTGTTTCATTGCGTGAGCGCTTTGTTTTCGGAAAACAAAACGGATGCGTTAACTAGTGTTGAGGTAAAATTAAGTTTTCTGGCTTTTCCGGTTTACATTTTCTTATTTAATTATAAGGCTGAGACGATCAAAAAAATATTCATTGCCTTTGTAAGCGGATGTTTCTTTGCTTTGTTGGTTTGTGTGTTAAGAGCAGTTTTCTACTTTGTAACGGGTGGAGAGGATCATTTTTTTTATACTGCATTTTCCTACTTCATGCATGCCGGTTATTTCTCCATGTATATGCTCTTTGCTTTCGTAATTATTCAATTGGCTTATCCTATTTGGTTCAAGGGCGATGCCATTATTAAATGGTTTCGAAATGGCTTTAGCATTGCTTTCATCATCGGAATTTTTCTTTGCGCTTCAAAGATCGGTATCATTGCATTTTTTATTACACTTATCATTTTAGTTTTAGCGCACTACAAAGACAAACTCGATCTTAAAACAGGTTTACTTTCCATTCTTTTAATTTCGGCTTTGACCTTTGTTACCTATAAGATCATTCCCACGCCATTTGAACGGCTTAGATCGGCATTTGCAACCGCTTCAGGAGGCAATATTGATAAAACCTCCAGCGAAAGCACTGCGGTGCGCATGTTGATCTGGAAAGAAAGCGCTGAGATCTTTAAAGAGAACTTCTGGCTGGGCACAGGTTCAGGCGATGCTAACGACGAGCTCCACAAACGGTATGAAGAACATGGTTTAACCGGAGCCTTAGAACATAATTTAAATGCACACAATCAGTTCTTTCAAACAGGCATTGCTTTGGGAGTTTTCGGGTTGCTGATACTTCTTGTTTCAATAATGGGTGCGATTATACAGGGTTTTGCCAGAAAGAATCTTACACTTGTTATCTTTAGCGTGATCATCTTTCTAAATTTCCTTGTAGAATCAATGCTGCAAACTCAGGCAGGTAATTTATTCTTTGTTTACTTTTTGTGCTTGCTCTTAAAGTACAACCCGCAGAGACTTGAAGAAGCTATGGTTTAAGTTTCTTCTTATCTCGCCCTCCTAATATCATAAACAATAATACAGGGAGTAAAAATATATCGGCAATTACAGCAATGATAATGGTGATGCAGATCAAAAATCCAAAGTAAAAAGTGCTTTGAAAATCACTGATCATTAAACTTATAAAACCCCCCATTAAAATGAATGTGGTCAATAAAATGGGCTTTCCGGTCTCGAAATAGGTGCGTTTAAAGGCATACATCAGACTTTTTCCGTAACCCAATTCGATCTTTAGCCGCGAAATGAAATGTATTGTGTCATCCGTCGCAATTCCGAAAGCAATGCTGAATACCAATGATGTAGCAGCTTTCAGTTCTATGCCCATAAGACCCATAATACCGGCAATTATTATCAGTGGGATCACATTGGGTAAAATGAATACTAATACCATTCTCCAGCTGCGATGTAAAAAATAAGTAAGTATGGCAATTACAATTATCGAAAATAAAAAACCCTGGGTCATGTTGTTTACCATGTACTCATTGTTCCTGTCAATTAAATGCGCCGCGCCTGTTAACGAGATCTCAATGTCGTTCTTATTAATATTCTTATCCATGAAGGCATAAAAGTTCTTATTGTGTTCACCGATCTTCAAACTTCCCATATCTTGAATTTTGGAAGTAAGCCGCGCGGTTTTAAAATCAGGAGCCACCAAACGTTTTAGCTCTTTATTCTTTTTGTTGGCGATCAATTCTTTCGATATGGACTCATAATCTTCCTTATCAGGAAATGGCGTCAAAGCATCGGCATTGCTTATCGAAGCTTTGTAAATACCTTTTACAACAGCAGCAGGCGAGTATAAAAATCCGGCACCATATTCTTTTTTTACAAATTCATCAATGCTGTTCAATTGTTTTATGATATCGTAATCCCAAATGCCTTTGCCGTTCTTAATGCTGATCTGCATTTCAAATGGCCTTACACCACTGTAATACTTATCAAAAAAATTGAAGTCCTGCTTGATCTTTACTTTGTTACTCAGGTCTTCGAGTAATAAATTATTAACGCGAATTTTACTGATGCCAACCACCGAAAGCACTATCAATACTGCAGTGATCACCAATATCGTTTTCTGATTTCTGAAGATCCAGAACAAACCTTTGCGCATGGCGTTGTTTGTGTTATTATTATGACCATGCACACTCACCAGTTTTTTGGGAGTAAAAAAGTAAAGTAAGGCAGGCAATAAAGTATAGGTTAAAATAAAGGCAATGGTAACTCCAACCGATGTATAGATCCCGAAATCGCGAATGGGTTTCATGCTTGAGAACAGCAGCGATAAAAATCCTACAATAGTAGTTAGTAAAGTTAAAAAAGTAGGGAAGCCCACTTCTTTTATGATCAGTGGAAATATTTTCTGTTTTTCGCTGCCCTTCGCCAGTTCTTCAAAGTATTTCGAGAAAAAGTGAACCACATCACTCATTCCGGCAATAAAGATCATAGTTGGTAACATCGACGACATAATATCAATATCCTTGCCCATTAAGGCCATTATGCCGAGTGTCCAGAATACAGATAGGATCACAATTAAAACAGGAACGGCTACTCCGTAAAAACTTCGGAACGACATCCAAAGAAAAAACACGATCAGTAAGAACGAAATGACCAGAAAATAAATGAACTCGCTTTTTATTTTTTCTAAGTAAACCCGTTGACCAAATATTCTTCCTACAAAATGGATCTCATCAAAACGCTGTTTGTTTATTAAACCAAGTATCCTATCGCATAGGGTGTCGCTTTTTACTTTGCTTAATTCGTCATCGGTCTTTAAAAAGATGCAAAGCGATCTTGCATTGGCCGGAAAGAATGAGCCGACCATTTCGCCTGATCTGTATATGGCCGTGCTGTCATCTTTATACAAAACCGGATCATTCCAGTGCAATACGGCACTTTGCATAGGTACAATGCCTCCCAGACTAAGATGTTTAAGGTTTGTAGGGGATGTTGCTTTCTTGATGTATTGTAAGCTACCCAGTTCCTTGGTAAGAGAATCTACTTTGGTAAGGAAATCTTTTTTAAAGATGCCGGCTTTATTCTCAAGCGAAATTAAAACGAATTCATTGTCGTATTCAAATGTTTTGCGGAACGAATTATAAAGTTCAAGTTCATTATCCTCATTCGGAAAAAAGGCTTCAAAATCGTAATTGAACCCCAGTGTTCTTATCTGGAATCCACATATAATAGAAAATCCCAGCACTAAGGCCAGGATGATCAGATTATTTCTTTTTTGGTTTTTGATTTTTAATGCAAATTTTTAATTAGAACCCGGATGTTCCTGAAAGTAAACTGAAGTTTATGTTCTCAGGATGTTCTTCGGGCTTCACAGCAATTACAGGCACTTTAGCCAGGTGAATTACTTGTTGTGAGAATGGACCTAAAAAGAATCCGCTTAATTCAGCATCCTGATCGGTCATAATAACGATACAATCTGCATTTACTTTTTGTCCGTAGTTAACTGTTGCAGTTGCGCGGTTTTTTACGCCGGTCAATACTTCAGTGGTACACATTACATCTTTTTCCTTAGCAATGGCTTTGATCTGATTCATGATAACTCCCATCGGAGCTTCTTTTGTTTCTTCATCATGAGCTACAATTCCCACACAATGTACGTGTGCCGAGAATTTTTTAGCAAGTTCCATAGTATAGTTTACTTTTTGCTTGGTATGTTCTGATGTGTCAATTGGTAATAAAATATTGGTGTATCCTAATTTTGTAGCTTTTTCGCTCATTACCATTACAGGGCAAGCACCTTTGGTCAATACTTTTAGGGCATTGCTTCCTATTACAAGTTCTTCAAGTGGTGAGTAACCGTGTGTGCCCATAACAATTAAAGAAGCTTTAATTTCTTTCGATGTTTTAATGATCTCTGAAGTTGGGTTGCCTTCGCAAACAATGCAGTTTACGTTAAGACCATATTCAGCTTTAATGTTATTGGCCAATTCATTTAATTTAGCAGTAACAGTACTTGTCATTTTCGACGTTGTATCCAATGTTACGGGCTGGCCAATTACTACATAACTTTCGTAATGTCTGTTTATAACATGCAATAAATGTATATCGCCTTTTGTAAGCTGCGCTAAAAACGCACCATGTTTAATAGCTAATAAAGATGTTTCCGAAAAATCTACCGGAATTAATATCGTATTTGAGTTAAAGTGTATCATAGTTATCTGTTTTAGTCTCTAAATATACTATTATTTTCATTAAATCAATACTGATAAAGGTCAAATTGAGGGCTAATAAAGGTCAAATTGAGGGCTAATTTTGGTCATTTGCTATATACTTAATTCCTAAGCAGGAAAAGCTCTCCCCTAAAAGAGGGAGTACCCGAAGTGGGAAGGGGGGTCAAACTCCGATCCCATCTGTAATCACATCCAGTATAGCCGGATAGGTGTTTTTTGTGACTGTTTCAAGAATCTGTTCTTTACTTAACCATTCTGCTTTTTCAATATTCTCTTCAATTTGAGGTATGAGAATTCCATTATAGTTAGATTCCATTATAAACCAATGCGATGTTTTTAGCGCGAACGATCCTTTGTAAGGGTAAATATGATAAGTTGGCGGAAGCTGTCCTGTGATGTTTAATTCTTTTATGGCGCACTCTTCTTCACATTCTCTTATAGCTGCATGCTCAATGGTTTCTCCTTCGTCTAATTTGCCTTTTGGCAGATCCCATTTTTTTAAACGAAAAATAAAAAGATATTTATCCGAATTCTTAATTAAACCTCCGGCGGCTTCAATGCAAATGAAAACCTGCTTTACAAGGCCAAAAGAATAATTTACGTTTTTACTCAGTAATATCAAATTATTTTGGTCACTTTGTTGAATAAAAGTATTTAGATTGTTTTTTAGCTGCTCCTGGCTCTGCGTTTCTGCATCAATAATCAGTTGATTTTCTGCTGGTTGAACCGGGCTTTCGCTGATCAGGATATAGCGCGAATCGAAGTATATTTTTTTGTTCATAAAAAACTGTTTTCAAAACCACCTATAAGCTTAATTTTGTGG
>JANYIQ010000298.1 GCA_025362575.1 Bacteroidia bacterium | reverse complement strand
ACCGGTTTTAAAATTCCAAAACTAAAATTCGCCAATGAACTTGAAGCAGATATAATAAAAGAAATTGTTATTCTTTGTGGAGGGCAACCTTCTAAAATGAAGCATCTTTTTAACGATTCTTAGGTTTCGAACACTAATGATTCCAAATCCGCGCTAACTCGTTAGGCGTTCTTGGTTTTTTATAGCGAAAATTTGTTTTTTAGCAGTAGCGCGAGGGATGGAGCCATTGTTTGAGCTCTTTTTTAATGAAGCGTAGCGGAATTAAAAAAAGCGAGTGGCGAGAGCCCGGCCGGAAGGCGCGCCCATCATTCGTCAAGCTCATGGTGACGCCTATCGTTTAAAAAATCTTTGTGAAAAAACTAAGCATCATAATCCACAATTACCTTTTCGGTAAGTGGATGCGATTGGCAGGTTAAAATAAATCCTTCTTCAACTTCGGCATCGGTCAATGCAAAGTTGGCATCCATTTTTACCTGGCCTTCAATTACCTTAGCACGGCAAGTACAGCACACCGCTCCTTTGCAGCTAAAAGGCGCGTCAACACCGGCTTCTATGGCTGCATCTAAAATACTGGAGTCGTCGGTTTGCAATTCAAAATTAGTTTCAATGCCATATTGAATCACCGTTATCTGGCTTTTTACATTAGGGCCTAAAGCTTTTCCTTCGGCTTTTGCAACCGCTTCGGCAACTGCTGTAAAATATTCGATGTGTATCTTTTCTTTGGCAACTTTTAAACTTTCAAGAGTTACTTTAATGTTTTCCATTAAGGGGCCCGGTCCGCAAATAAAATATTCATCGGCATTTACGCCACCGTAATTTTCTATTAAGGCCTTAGCTTTATCTGTTGTTATTAAACCTTTATGCAAGTCTGCCGTTTGATCTTTAGGCTCATCGTAAACATTTACCAATTTAAATCTGTCGGCATTGTCGGCGGCAATTTTTTCGAGCTCTGTTTTAAAAATAACAGACTCTTCGTTACGGTTAGCGTAAATTAAAGTAACATGGCTTTGTTTTTCAATATGCAAAACACTTTTTAAAATGCTCATCATTGGTGTAATACCACTGCCGCCTGCAAATAAAACGTAATGTTTTTTATTGTTACCCGAAAGCACCGAATGAAAAGTTCCCATTGGTGTCATCACTTCCAACACATCGCCAACTTTTAAAGTACGGTTAATAAAAGTAGAGGCTCTGCCATCTTTTACTTCTTTAATGGCCACGCGCAATTCTTTTTCAGAATAAGGGCTTGTACAAATACTATATGAACGGCGAATCTCTTCGCCATTAATTTTTAATTTTAATGTAATATATTGTCCTTGCTTAAATTGATAAGCAGTTTGTAAAGTAATTGGAACGTCGAAAGCAACCGAAACGGCATCTGCGGTTTCGCGTTTAATGTCTTTAACTTTTAATGGAGAAAATTTGGCCATATTGTGCTTGAAAAATGAGCCTCAAAAATACAAATTTTGTGCTATTTATCCCGAAGAAACCCGGATTTTTTCACATAATTGGCTTGATTCCTGCTTTATGTAGTAAGCTATTAGGGTAAACAGGCAAACTTAGTGTATAAACACCTTTAGCGAGTCGTTGTATTGCACAAATAGCCTGTCTTTTTCGACTCTTTGGGCCTTAACCAGGCTGTCTTTTTGCGGCTGGCAGGTTTCTTCAAAAGTAAGGGAGTTATATGAGCAGAGCTTGTGATCTTTAAAAAAGTACAGAACATTGTTGTTGGCTTGAAAAGTGCTTAAGTTTTTAATGCTTATGATCTTGGTAAAGGTGCCGTAAATATCGAAAACATAAACTCCAATATCAGGGCAGTTAAGATACAAGTAACTGTTGTGTTCGATCATAAAATTGGGCTTAAGGTTAACTTGCAGCACTTGTTTTAAATTTCCTGTTTTTGAAATGGGCTGAGAGTTTTCGTTAAAACGAACCAGCTCATTATTTTGTTTATTGTATATCCAGAAACTATTATTGAAAGATGTACAAACCAATTCTGTTTGTTCGTATCCTAAATTCTCAAGTGAAATATTTTCGCTGTTTTGAGATAACTGATTATCTAAAAAAACAATTTGCTGAAAGTCTTTATAGTATAATAAGATCTTTAAGGGATTGGTTGCATCCACAAAAGTGATTTTACCATAACGCATGCTGCTGAATTTTTTTAAAGGCTGACCGGCTGCATTGTATTTCATTAACTCTTCGTTATGCGTTAAATAAATGTTGCCAATGTTATCGGTAGTAAATGAATTGAATACTTCTTTAATTCTTATGATAGTTGGTTCTCCCAGCCAAATAAAGGAAGAGGCACAAATAACAATGCAGAGTAATGCTATTTTATTTTTCAGTTTCAATTTTTGCAAGGCTTTTAATTTCTTCAACTAATTTCCGATCGTTGCTTAGGCGGGGCACTTTATATTGTCCGCCTAATTTGTTATTTGTCTTCAGCCAATTGTAAAAACTGCCTTGCGGCAATTGATTAACTATGGGCATTTTTAGAACATAATCGTTATAGCGTTTTGCTTCGTAATCGGAATTCAGTTGTTTTAAACTTATATCTAAAATATGTATAAAATAGTCAAAGTTATTAGGCTCTTTTTCAAATTCGATCAACCATTCGTGTGTGCCATTGCTTTCGCCCATAAACACAGGCGCCACGGTATACTCACTAACCTGCGCGTGCGTTTTTTCGCAAGCAGCATAAATGGCCTGATCTGTATTATGAACCATCAATTCTTCTCCGAATACATTTATAAAATGTTTGGTACGCCCTGTAATAATAATGCGGTAAGGATCGGTGCAGGTAAACTGTACCGTATCGCCTAACTGATAACGCCATAAACCGGCATTTGTTGTGATAAGCATGGCATAATTAATACCTGTACTGATCTCCGCCAAGTTGTAAACACGGGGTTTATCTGAATTAACATCTTCAACGGGAATGAATTCATAAAAAATGCCATAATCTAACATCAACAACATATCGTCGCTTTTTAGTTGATCTTGTATGCCAAAAAATCCTTCTGAGGCGCTGTAAAGCTGCAGGTAATTGGTTCTGTCGTTATCAAATATCTCTTTGAATTGTTCGCGGTAAGGTGTAAAGCTTACACCGCCATGAAAATAGACCTCAAGGCCCGGCCAAACTTCTTTTATGTTTCGTGCTTTTTTCAGTTCAATTATTTTTTTGAGAAGAACCAGCATCCAGCTTGGCACGCCCGCCAAACTGCGCACATCTTCATTCATCATGCTGGTTGCAATTTTATGCAACTTGCTTTCCCACTCATCCATCAAAGCAATACTCACCTCAGGCGCTCTGAAAAATTCGGCATACATGGGGAGGTTTTGAATGATAATGGCACTCACATCGCCATGATAAGAAATATGTGTTCCAAACTCATCGGTTTTAAAACTGCCGCCAAGCGCTAAATTTTTTCCGGTAAATAATTGCGTGAGCGGGTTATTCACACAATGTAAAGTTATCATGTCGCGGCCGCCGTTGTAATGACAACCTTTGAGCGATTCGTTACTAACTGGAATGAATTTACTTTTATCGGTAGTGCCGCTGCTTTTGGCAAACCATTTTATTTCGGTGTTCCATAATAGATTTTGCTCGCCCCGGCGGGTTCGTTCTATCAAAGGTTTTAAGCTTTCATAATCCTGAAGCGGAATATTTTGTTTGAATTGCTCGTAGTTTTTAATTCCCGAAAAATTATGTTTTTTTCCAAACTCTGTGTTGCTTGCATCTTTAACCAAATCGATCATCCATTCGTTCTGCACATCATGAGGATATTTAATGAACAGCTCAATTTGATGCATGCGCTTTTTCATGTACCAATATGCTATGGAATTGAGTAGGGCCATTTTTTGAGTGATGAGTTAAAAGCGATAAGTTATGAGTTTGGTTTGCGCTTATTAAAGAATAATTCAATTTCATTCAGATCAAGTGCATTAAAACAATTTTTTTTGGTGAGCATTCCTTTGCGGGCAGCGTAAGTACCAAAACGCATGTCTCCAAAACCTTCGCGTTGATGCGCATCAGGGTTAATTGAGACCTTCACTCCTTTTTCAATACAATACGGTATCCAGCGCCAGTCGATATCGAGGCGGTAGGGGTGGGCATTCAATTCAATGATAACATTGTTGGCCGCGCAGGCATCAATTATTTTTTTGTGATCATTGGGGTAGCGGGGTCGCGCTAAAAGCAAACGCCCGGTTGGG
>JANYIQ010000283.1 GCA_025362575.1 Bacteroidia bacterium | reverse complement strand
TTTTTTGATGAATAAGAACATTGCCGCGAGCCTGAGTAGCAGTAACCAACATGATACTTAAAAGATCGGGCGTAAAACCCGGCCAGATGGCATCTGCGACAGTCAATATGGACCCGTCAATGAATGTATCGATCTCGTAATGTTTTTGAGCGGGGATATAAATATCATCGCCTCTTCTCTCCATCTGTATCCCTAATCTGGAGAATACGCGTGGAATACATCCTAAACTATCGTAACTCACATTCTTAATGGTGATCTCTGATTGAGTCATGGCCGCTAAGCCGATAAACGATCCGATCTCGATCATGTCGGGTAACAGTCGATGACTTGTACCTTTCAATGAAGTAACACCATCGATGTATAATAAGTTTGAACCAATGCCATCAATTTTTGCGCCCATACGGCTTAACATTTTGCAAAGCTGTTGTATATAAGGTTCGCAGGCGGCGTTGTATATGGTAGTTCGGCCTTCTGCTAAAACGGCAGCCATGATGATGTTAGCGGTTCCTGTAACGGAAGCTTCATCTAACAACATGTATGCACCTTTTAACTTATCGGCAGAAACCTTGAAATTTTCATTTTCGGTATCGTAATCAAATTTAGCACCCAGGTTTTCGAAACCAATGAAATGCGTATCCATTCTGCGGCGGCCAATTTTATCACCCCCCGGTTTAGGCATGTATGCACGGCCAAAACGCGCAAGCATTGGGCCAATGATCATAACAGAACCACGTAAACCTCCACCCTTCTTTTTAAATTCAGGCGAGATGAGATAATCTACTTTTACTTCGTTTGACTGGAAGGTATATTCTTCGTGTCCGGTTTTTTCAACCTTTACACCAAGATCACGTAATAGGTCAATGAGTTTGTTGATGTCGACAATATCAGGAATGTTGCTGATGGTTACTTTTTCGTCGGTTAGCAGAACAGCACAGATAATTTGTAAGGCTTCGTTTTTGGCGCCTTGCGGTATGAGTTCGCCTTTTAATTGTTTACCCCCTGTAACTTCAAAAATGGCCATAGTGTATAATAAGGTTTTGCTCTAAGTTTTTTTATACCGTTGGATTCGCAAATCCTACGGCTCTAGTGTTTGCGATGTTTATTTTTATAATTATTGTGCTTGTGTTTGCCGCCTCCCTGAAATTTATGACGTGGTTTGTTGCTTGAAGTGCTAGGCGTACGTAATTCGTTCGTTGAACTTAATACAGTAGACTCCGGTACCTTTAATTCTCCACCCGACATTTCTTCCAGATTCTTGAAAATAATATCATCAGTTATCGAATCTTTATTCCAGTTGATGTACGATTTTTTAAGATGGTTGGCGATCAAACGGGTTAATTCTTCGCGCTCGGGACCTTCCGGTAATTTTACTGCTTTCTTAATGATGTTCTCAACCGTTTTACCGTAATGCTTGTGTTTAATTCTGCCTGTTGGGTAGTTTAAACGAGCCGGTTTCTCTAAAAAAGTTTCGGGGGTTGGCCTTGGGTAAGGAGAATCAACATCCAGTTTAAATTTAGATATGATAAAAAGATGATCCCATAGTTTATGCGTAAAATCAGCCACATCTCGTAAATGCGGGTTCAGCTGGCCCATTACCTGAATAATGGCTCTGGCACACAGGTTACGTTCTTCACGACTCTCTATTGTAATGCAATGATTGATCATGCTCTGAATATTTCTGCCATATTCAGGTATCATTAAATGCTCTAATTGTGTGTTATATTCCATACGTTTTCAAAGTATAAATATACCGAAAAAAAGGCCTGTTTTTGAAGTTTTTAACTATTTATTAACCAATAACTTGTTTATTTCTTCTTTTGCTACTTTTATATCTCACCAAAACCAAAAATGTATGTTCGATTTAAAAGTAGTGGTAGCCAACATTGCAGCGCGTTGGAATTACAAAGTTGATGAAGTTGCTCCTGGAATTTTCAGAATAGATGTTGCTTTAAAGCAAAAAGACGGAACTTTTCGCTATCAGTTCGTTTACGCCTGGGTAATTGAAAAACGCTATTTCGGCACTAAAGACGTGGTTTACATGAACAGTCGTTGCGGCGAGTACAACCCATCTCTTAACCATTATAAAATTTTAAAGGAAAGCGGTTATGGTACTTTTTCTTCGGTTACTGTTACAACCGATAAACGTGCCGATGGTTCTCCATGTGAGACAGTTATCGTGCAGGCAGTTCAGCCTATCGAGTTTACCAGCGAAGTTATTTTGAACGAGGTTATTTACGATGTAGCATTTAATGCCGATATTATTGAAGCCACTTATTTTGGTGGGGATAATAATTAAGGTTAAGGTACGAGATTAAAGGTAAAAGGTTTGGGCGCGCCTTCCGGCCGGGCTTTCCGCTACAAGCTTTTTGCGAAAAAGCAAAAAGGCTTTTCGCTACAATCCCTCGCGCTGCTTCCATTTAAATAGCCTTATCTAACTATTTAACTTTCAGCTTTAAACTTCTTTCTATTTAATCTGGGACATCAAACCTTAAACTTTAAACATCAAACAATAAAACTTCAAACAATATTTCGTAAATTAGCAATCTTAAAACAAAGTATTATGGCAGTATTAGTAAATAAAAATTCTAAAGTAATTGTTCAGGGCTTCACTGGTGGCGAAGGAACATTTCACGCAACATCAATGATCGAATACGGTACCAATGTAGTTGGTGGTGTTACTCCCGGTAAAGGTGGTACAACTCACTTAGACCGTCCTGTTTTTAATACTGTTGCCGATGCAGTTAAAGTTGCGAAGGCCGATGTGTCGATCATATTTGTACCTGCTGCTTTTGCTGCTGATGCCATTATGGAAGCTGCTGATGCAGGAATCAAAGTTATTGTTTGTATTACCGAAGGCATTCCTGTAAAGGACATGATCTACGCGAAAGAATATATTAAAGGGAAAGATTGTCGTTTAATTGGTC
>JANYIQ010000253.1 GCA_025362575.1 Bacteroidia bacterium | reverse complement strand
TAAATGATGCGGCCTATAATTTAGGATTGGATTCGCAAGACAGACTTTATGTTACAGGAGGAACTGAGAGTAGCAATTTTCCTGTAACCGCAGGGGCTTTACATACCGCTTACATGGGCAGCATTGACGGATTTGTAACTCATTTGGCTTTTGCAGGAAATTCCATTTTGCAGTCGAGTTACATTGGTACCGCAAGTTATGATCAATCGTATTTTGTGCAGATCGATAAAAATAATTCAGTTTATTTGTACGGACAGTGCAGCGGGAATTATCCGATCACTTCAGGTGTTTATTCCAATCCAAACAGCGGGCAATTCATTCATAAATTGAATCCGAATTTATCCACTACATTATTTTCCACAGAGTTTGGCGCTGGTCGCGGTGCGCCGGATATAGTGCCATCGGCTTTTTTAGTGGATAATTGTCAGAACATTTACATCTCTGGCTGGGGCGGCGCATTGTTTGGATATAATTCAGGTACAAGTTCAACAACTGGCTTACCGGTAACTTCAAATGCATTTCAACCAACAACTGATGGCGCTGATTTTTATTTCTCGGTATTCAAAAAAAATGCAGCCTCTTTATTTTACGCTTCTTTTTTTGGTGGCGGTTTTAGTAATGAGCATGTAGATGGTGGTACAAGCTGTTTCGATAAAACAGGAGTAGTGTATCAGGCCATTTGCGAGAGTTGCGGCGGCAACCAGGATATGCCCACTACTGCAGGCGTGTGGTCGTCTACCAATGGTTCTTCAAATTGCAATAACGCTGTGGTTAAATTTAAACTCGATTCGTTGCAAACCGTTGCCTTGCTAAACATTAATCCAATGGTAACTACAGGTTGCATCCCTTTTACCGTAAATTTTTTAAATAACAGCGTAAATGCCGTGAATTATATTTGGAACTTTGGTGACGGGAATTATTCTACAATACCTGCGCCTGCTCATACTTACACCGCAGTTGGAACTTATTCGGTAGTTTTAATTGCTTCCGATTCATCAACCTGTAATAGAATTGATACAACTTACATTACCATAACCGTGAAGTCGCAGGTAACACTTTTAGCTATGCCATCGGCAACCGTATGTAAAGGCGATAGTGTAAAATTGCAAGCGGTATCTCCTGCGGCAAATGTGTTTAGCTGGAGTCCGAGTGCTTCACTAACAAATCCAAACATTTACAACCCTTCTGCTTTTCCTTCTGCCACTACCATTTATACGGTTACGGTAAAAGATGCTTCCTGCAACACTTCTAACACAGGAACAGTTTCGGTAACGGTGAATGAGAACAAAACTAAAATTGTTCTTGACCCGAAACATTTGTGTCTTGACGATACGGTCAAGTTAGGTACAAGTCAGGCCTATTCAAGTTATTTATGGAATACGGGGCAAGCTACTTCGGGGATCAATGTTTTAACAGCAGGTATTTATTCTGTGAGTACGGTTGATCTTAACGGTTGTAAAGGTTCCGATAGCCTAACGGTTCACGCCTACGTCCATGTTCCAATGGTTCCAACAAGTGCAACCATTTGCGCGGGTCAAAGCTGGCAATTTGCCACCACAGCAGGAAATTACGCTTACAGCTGGTTTCCGCCCGGTGGTTTATCTGACCCGCATGTATACAATCCGATCGCTTCGCCTGCAGGAACCACAATGTATTCGGTATCGGTAATGAATGGGCCTTGTGTAAGTAAAGCGACATATACAATTGTTGTTCATCCGCTTCCGCCATTAAGCATCAGCGCCTCGAGCGATCTTATTATTTTAGGCGAAGAAGTTGAATTGATCGGCGTTGCAGATACTACCTGTTACTGGTATCCTAATACCTGGTTGAGCTGTCAGCTTTGCGATACAAGCATTGCCACACCTGAAACATTTATGACCTATTACTGTTCTGTAATGAGTGCTTATGGATGTATTAGTACCGATTCGGTGAAAATAAACATCATTCCTACCTTTTATGTTCCGAATTCATTTACACCGGATGGTAATGGCATAAACGATATATGGAGACCGGTTTATACGGGTTATACTCAGATCGCTGTCAGCGTGTTTGACCGCTGGGGCGAAATGCTTTATCATTATACGGATCTTGAAGGCGGATGGAATGGTACCTACAGAGGTTCTAAATGCCAGCAAGATGTTTATACCTATAAAATTACTGCACAGGATTATCGCGGTAATGTGATCTATAGGGTGGGTTCAATTACATTATTGAGATAAAGTGTAAAAGCAATTATTCGTATCTTTGTACAAATGATCTTAGCACATTCAGCAGAAGAAATTTTTTCTTCATCACACATATCTCGGCAATTAAAGAATATTGCGCGTAAAGTTTTTAATGGTGAACGTATCACTTTTGATGAGGGTGTTGCATTGTATCAGCACGGAAGTCTTAGTTATCTGGGCACTTTAGCGAATTACGTTCGCGAGAAAAAAAGCGGGAACAACGTTTATTTTAACCGCAACTTTCATGTTGAGCCAACAAATATTTGTGTTTACACTTGCGCATTTTGTTCTTATTCGCGTTTGATCAAACAACGTGAAGAAGGCTGGGAGCTTAGCGTAGAGCAGATCCTGAACATCATAAAAAAATACGACGATCAACCTGTTACCGAAGTGCACATTACCGGAGGCGTTGTTCCAAAACAAGATCTTGCTTTTTACACCGAATTATTCAGAAAGATAAAAGCACATCGTCCTGATCTGCACATTAAAGCTTTAACGCCTGTTGAGTTTCACTATATTTTCAAAAAGGCGAAATTAACTTACGAAGAAGGATTAAAACTGATGAAAGATGCGGGTTTAGACAGTTTACCAGGAGGCGGTGCTGAAATTTTTGATAAAGATATTCGTGATAAAATTGCCGGAGGTAAGTGCAGCAGCGAAGAGTGGCTGAGCTTACACGAGATCTGGCACAAAATGGGTAATTTTTCGAATGCAACGATGTTATATGGGCATATTGAAACCTTTGCGCATCGTGTAGATCATTTAGAACGATTAAGGGAATTGCAGGATAAGACCAAAGGCTTTAATGCATTTATACCTCTAAAGTTCCGCAATAAAGAAAACGCGATGAGCGATGTGCCTGAAGTTTCGGTAATAGAAGACTTAAGAAATTACGCCATTGCAAGAATTTATTTAGATAATTTTCCGCACATAAAGGCGTATTGGGCAATGATAGGAAGAAGTACCGCTCAATTGGCATTGAATTTTGGTGCCGATGATTTGGATGGAACCATTGACGATACAACTAAAATATACAGTATGGCCGGAGCAGAAGAGCAATCTCCTAAACTTACTACGCAGGAACTGGTTGATCTTATAAAGCAAGTTGGCCGCACGCCCATTGAGCGTGATACACTTTATAACGAAGTTAAAAACTACAATTAATCATTATCAGATTGATTAAAAACTGTATTTTTGCGCCATAAATTTTATGGCATGAAAAAAATAATAGTTCTATTTCTTCTTATTACAAATTTCTCGTTTTCTCAAACTGCGACTGATGCGGTTAAAAAAGATACTTCTTACTGGAAAAAATCGGGTTTCATTGGTTTGAATTTTTCGCAAACGGCTTTAAGCAACTGGCAGGGTGGAGGAGAAGATAATTTTGCTTTGAATGCCATCTTAAATCTTGAAGCAAATTATAAAAAAGATAAAATTGAGTGGAATAATAAACTGGATGCTCAGTATGGGATCATTAAACCCGGAACGAATAAATTATTCAGAAAAAACATTGATCAGATATTTGCTGTAACAAAATTCAACGTTTATGCTTTTAAAAAATATTGGTTCTATTCGTTAACAGCCGATTTTCGTTCGCAGCTCACGCCGGGTTACAATTATGTTGGCGACTCAATTGCAGGGCATTTGGTTTCAAACTGGGCGGCGCCGGCCTATATTCAATTAGGTTTGGGTTTAGATTATAAGCCTGCAGATTATTTTTCTGCTTCCTTAGCTCCAATAGCCGGAAAAATAACGATTGTTAATGATCAGATACTTGCAGATGCAGGTTCGTTTGGTGTTGACAAAGCTACTTACGATACAGCAGGAGTAAGGGTTATAGCCGGCAAAAAAGTGAGGTATGAGTTTGGAGGACGGTTTACCTTGAAATTCAAAAAAGATCTTGGTAAGAATGTGAATGTGGATACCTATTTCGATCTCTTCTCAAATTACCTGCACAACCCCGGGAACATAGATGTGGTGTGGAATACATTGATCACCTTTAAAATAAATAAATTCCTTACCGCAACACTTTCTACAAAATTATTGTACGATGATGATGTGATCATTAAGTATGATTGGAACAAGGATGGTAAGTATGATAATAAGAACGACATTAATGGGCCAAGAGTTCAGGTAATGAGCAGTTTTGGACTTGGATTAGGATATAAGTTTTAAACCTTAAAACCGATCACAAGCACATCATCTACCTGTTCAATGTTGCCGCGCCATTTGAGTATATTATCTTTCAGTATTTTTTCCTGAATATTCATTGGCTGTTGATGAATTTCGAGTAGAAATTTCATGAAATTTTTGGTCATCATTTTTTTTCCTCTCTCACCACCAAACTGATCGGCATAACCATCGGAAAAAACATATACTCTATCATCTTTTTGAAGCTCTATTTTATGTTCTGTAAATTGTAAATGGTGATCGGTGATCCCGCCAAGAGAACTTTTTGTTGGGGTGTATTCATGGATGGTGTTGTTTCTTATCAAGAGTAGAGGACGATTGGCGCCTGATAGAGTAATTCTTTTTTATCGGCACTTATAGCGCATAAAGCAGCATCCATTCCGTCTTTTGAGTTGGAACGCAGTGAGTCCTGTTTTAAAAACTGTTTTATTTTTTTATTCACGTGAGCCAGAACATTTGCAGGCGATCGTTTTTCATTTTGAACACCTTGAGTAAAAACTTCAGCACCAATAACACTCATGAAGCCTCCGGGAACCCCGTGCCCTGTGCAATCAACTGCTGCCAGCCAAATTGTACTTCCGTCGGATGAAGGATGTAGAAAATAAAAATCGCCGCTAACAATATCTTTAGGCATAAATAATAGCAGGCTTTCCTGAAAATAATTTTTAAATAAAGCGGTATCCGGTAAAATAGATTCCTGAATGTAACGCGCGTAATTAATACTGTCTTCGATCTCTTTTTTCTTCTCGCTAATAATTTGATTCTGTTCGTTAATAGCAATGTTTTTTTCTTCGAGTAGTACGTTTCCTTTTTTCTTTTGGCGATAACTTCTGAAAACAAAGGCTGATGAAACCAGCACTATCAGAAGCCCGGCACCAATAGACCAATTTAGTATTTGCTGTTTTTTAAGATCGGCTTCTTTTACAAGATTATCTTTATTCAATAAACTTATCTCATTATCTTTTTTTACACTTTCGTAACTGGTCTGCAACTCTTGCATACTTTTGGCATTATCTTCATTCAAAATGCTGTCTTTTATTGAACTATAAAGCCTGAAATAGTCATAAGCGGTTTTATAATCTTTGGCTTTATAAGAAACATTCGCCAAATTTTCGTAACCGTAGCGTTTGTATGTTTTTGAATTGAGTTGTTTCGCAAGTTCCAGTTCTTTAAGTGCAAATTCTGTTGCATTCTTAAGATCATTCTCAATAGTGTATGCCTGAGAAATATTAAGATAGGTGATGCACAAGCCAAATTTGTCATTTAGTTCTTCTTTTAAGTTTTTGGATTCAAAGAAGTAAGCGATCGCATCATCTTTTTTTCCTTTGTTGAGATAGATTAGCCCGATGTTATCATATGAAGTAGCTAATCCGTTCTTGTCGCCTACTTCTTTTTTTAAGGCTACCGACTTTAATTGATAATCAAGGCAGGTATCCAGTGAACCCTTAGAGCAGTATATGATACCGATATTGTTATACATATCGGCAATTTCCTGTTTAGCTTCATTTTTTAAATGAATTTGAAGGGCTTTATTATAATATTCAAGAGCCAGTGTAAAGTTGCCCATATCCAGAAACGCGAGGCCAATATTGTTATTATTTCCTGCAATAGCGGTTTCATCCTTTAATTGTTCGTTTATTTTCAGGCTTTTGAGATAGAACTCAAGCGCTTTTTCGTATTCACCTTTATTGGACATCTCGATTCCGAGAAGGGTATAGGCTCTGGCAACAAAACGGACCATGTCTTTTTTTTCGGCTTCATGCAAGCAGCGATTGGCGTAATATTTGGCAGAATCGGGATTAGACTTTAGATAAAAATTAGCGATCTTGCATAGATACGTAAATCTTAAACTATCATTTGGGGCATGGCGAAGCAAATTAAAGAGAGAATCAGGCCTGTTCGTGCTTTGAGAGCCTGCGAATATTGGAAAATGTGCCAACAAGACTATTAAAATGAAAAAGTTGAGACTGATCTTGTTAAATTTTTGAAACATTATCCAAATGTAAGTATTTGGTTTATTTTTTCGAATCGATAATTTGTCGAATAAAAGTACCTTTTCAGACCTTAAAATCACCTGTCTAAAACGTTAAAATACCCCAAAGCGTTTTCAGCAATTTACAAAAACGATGAATTATTTTTGTATCTGATAATCAAATTGTTATAAAAATAATCACGAAATCTAAAATTTCTTTAAAAATTTAGGTCATTTATTTGGCCTTTTTCCTTGCTGGAACAAATTATTTACCTATCTTTGCCCTCCCTAAAAATGGGAAAGTGCCGAAAGGCCAGTAATAACAAGTAATACAAAGGTTTTAAGATGCCAACAATATCGCAATTAGTAAGAAAAGGACGCTATAAAGCGCCTAACAAGAGTAAATCCGCTGCATTGGACTCATGTCCTCAGCGTCGTGGAGTGTGTACACGTGTGTATACTACAACCCCTAAGAAGCCTAACTCAGCAATGCGTAAGGTGGCAAAGGTGCGTTTAACTAATAAGCAAGAGATCATTGCTTATATCCCGGGAGAAGGTCACAATTTGCAGGAACACAGTATTGTGTTAGTGCGTGGCGGTCGTGTTAAAGATCTACCGGGTGTACGTTACCACATTGTTCGCGGTACTTTGGATACTGCTGGTGTTGAAGGTCGTAAACAACAACGTTCTAAATACGGTGCTAAACGTCCTAAAGCGGGTGCTGCTGCAGCTGCTGCAAAGAAAAAATAATTTTATTAGAAATTACAGCATTTATATACAATGAGAAAAGCAAAAGCAAAAAGAACAGTCCTGTTACCGGATCCAATCTTTAACGATACATTGGTAACGCGTTTCGTAAATAACTTAATGTACGATGGTAAAAAGAATACCGCTACAAAAATATTTCACGATGCAATAGAAATTGTCGCAAAACGTAATAACGAAGACGGATTAGAAGTTTGGAAAAAAGCGATCGCTAATGTAACGCCGCAAGTTGAGGTTCGTTCTCGTCGTGTGGGTGGTGCAACTTTCCAGATTCCTTCTGAGGTTCGTCCCGACCGTAAAGTAGCATTAGCTATTAAATGGTTAATTACTTATTCACGTAAGCGTAACGAAAAATCAATGGCTCATAAATTAGCCGGAGAGATCGTTTCAGCAGCAAAAGAAGAAGGTGCAGCTTTCAAGAAGAAAGAAGATGTACACAAAATGGCAGAAGCAAACAAAGCATTTTCACACTTTAGATTTTAAGAATGTGTTAGCGGTCCGAAGGGGCGCGTTACAGATTCTAATCCCGACAAGTCGGGACAATTAATAAAAAAGAATAAAAAGAGAATAGAAAGATAATAAAATGGCTGATTTAAGATATACAAGAAACATAGGGATCGCTGCCCACATTGATGCAGGTAAAACTACATGTACAGAGCGTATTTTGTATTATACCGGTGTTAATCACAAAATTGGTGAGGTTCACGATGGTGCTGCAACTATGGATTGGATGGCACAAGAACAAGAGCGTGGTATCACCATTACATCTGCTGCAACAACCTGTTTTTGGAAGTACAGAGATAATCAGTATAAAATTAATATTATTGATACACCTGGTCACGTTGATTTTACTGTTGAGGTAAACCGTTCCCTGCGTGTATTAGATGGTTTAGTGTTCTTATTTTCTGCGGTTGATGGTGTAGAGCCACAATCTGAAACAAACTGGCGCTTAGCAGATAATTACAACGTAACCCGTATTGGTTTCGTAAATAAAATGGACCGTCAGGGTGCTGACTTCTTAAACGTTGTAAAACAAACAAGAGAAATTTTAGGTGGTAACGCTGTTCCTTTGCAATTACCAATTGGTGCAGAAGAGAATTTTATTGGAGTTGTTGATTTGATCAATAACCGAGGTATTGTTTGGAATGAAGAAGATAAGGGAATGACTTTTAAAGAAGTTCCTATTCCTGCCGACATGGTTGAAGATGTGGCATTTTGGAGAGAGAAGATGTTGGAAGCAGTATCTGATTTTGATGATAAAATAATGGAGAAGTTTTTCGAAGCTCCTGAAACTATTACCGAAAGAGAAGTATTAGATGCATTGCGTAAAGCTTGCGTTGCAAATAAAATTGTTCCAATGGTTTGCGGTTCTGCCTTTAAAAATAAAGGTGTTCAAACTATGTTGGATCTTGTAATGGAATTAATGCCTTGTCCTTTAGATAAAGAAGTGACAAAAGGAACTAATCCGGATACTGAAGAAGAAATTACCCGTAAACCTGATGTTAAAGAACCGTTTACAGCATTGGCATTTAAAATTGCAACCGATCCATTTGTTGGTCGTTTGTGTTTTATCCGTGCTTATTCCGGCCGTTTAGATGCAGGTTCTTATGTATTAAATACGCGTTCAGGAAATAAAGAGCGTATCTCACGTATCTTCCAGATGCACGCTAATAAGCAAAATCCAGTTGAGTGTTTAGAGGCAGGTGATATTGGAGCAGTTGTTGGATTTAAAGATATTCGTACCGGTGATACCTTATGCGATGAGAAACATCCGATCGTATTAGAGGCGATGAATTTCCCTGAGCCGGTGATCGCTATCGCCATTGAGCCAAAAACTCAAGGTGACTTAGATCGTTTAGGTGTTGGTTTAAATAAATTAGCGGAAGAAGATCCTACTTTCCGTGTAAAAACAGATGAAGATTCAGGCCAAACCATTATTGCAGGAATGGGCGAGCTTCACTTAGAAATTATTGTTGACCGCTTAAAACGTGAGTTTAAAGTAGAAGTTAATCAAGGTTCACCTCAGGTGGCTTATAAAGAGTCTATCTCTTCTGAAATTGATCATCGCGAGGTTTATAAGAAACAAACCGGTGGTCGTGGTAAATTTGCTGATATCCGCTTTAGCATTGGACCAATTGATGCAGATTTTGATTCATCAAAAACAGGAGGCTTACAATTTATCAATGAAATTAGTGGTGGTAATATTCCCCGCGAATTTATTCCTGCTGTTGAAAAAGGCTTCAAAGCTTCAATGACAAATGGTGTATTAGCAGGTTATCCCTTAGTGGGCATGAAAGTTGTATTAACTGACGGTTCTTACCACAACGTTGACTCGGATGCATTATCATTTGAAATTTGTGCACGTAACGCTTACCGCGAAGCATTGCCAAAATGTAAACCAACTATATTAGAGCCTATCATGAAAGTGGAGGTTATAACTCCGGAGCAGAACATGGGTGACGTAGTAGGTGATTTGAACCGTCGTCGCGGACAAATTGAAGGTATGGACAGCAAAGGTCCTGCACAGGTTATCAAAGCTAAAGTTCCATTATCTGAAATGTTTGGTTATGTAACTCAATTACGTACTTTGACTTCAGGTCGTGCAACATCTACGATGGAATTCGATCATTACCGTGAAGCGCCGAATAACATTGCTGCAGATGTGATTTCTAAAGCTAAAGGAACAAAAGAAAAAGTTTAATTATATAACGTTTTTATAAATAAAGAATGAGCCAGAGAATTAGAATAAAATTAAAATCGTACGACTTCAACTTAGTTGATAAATCGGCTGAGAAGATTGTAAAAACTGTAAAATCTACAGGTGCAGTAGTTAACGGACCAATTCCATTACCTACACACAAACGTATTTTCACTGTATTGAAAGCTCCACACGTTAACAAGAAAGCACGTGATCAGTTCCAATTGTGTTCTTACAAACGTTTGTTAGACATCTACAGCTCGTCGTCAAAAACAGTTGATGCTTTAATGAAGTTAGAATTACCTAGCGGAGTAGAAGTAGAGATCAAAGTTTAACAGGACTCTCCCGATAGATATTGGGACGCGCTGAGAAAACAGATAACAAGAAATAAGTAATAAATAATAAACAATAAAAAAATGTCAGGATTAATTGGTAAAAAAATAGGAATGACTAGCTTCTTCGATGCCAATGGTAAATATGTACCATGCACAGTTATTGAAGTAGGTCCTTGTGTAGTTACGCAAGTAAAAACCAATGAAAAAGACGGATACAGCGCATTACAATTGTCGTTTGATGAGAAGAAAGAAAAACACACATCAAGCGCAATGAAAGGTCACTTTGAATTAGCAAAAACGACCCCAAAACGTAAAGTAGTTGAGTTCCGTCATTTCGAGGAAAGTAAAAATTTAGGAGATGTACTTACAGCAGATCTTTTTGCTGAAGGTGATTTCGTAGATGTAGTAGGAACTTCTAAAGGAAAAGGTTTTCAAGGTGTTGTTAAACGTCACGGTTTTGGTGGTGTTGGTGGAACAACTCACGGTCAGCACGATCGTTCAAGAGCTCCTGGATCTTTAGGTGCATCATCTGATCCTTCACGTGTAATGAAAGGTATGCGTATGGGTGGAAGAATGGGCGGTAACCGTAAAAAAGTTCAAAACCTACAGGTTGTAAAAGTAATGGCAGATAAGAACGTGATCCTTATTAAAGGTTCTGTTCCGGGTGCTAAAGGTTCATACGTAATAATTGAGAAGTAATCATGCAAGTAGAAGTATTAAATATAAGTGGTAAAAAAACAGCGAAAAAAGCTGAGTTAGCTGATGCTATCTTCGCCGCTGAGCCAAACGACCATAGCATTTATCTGGATGTAAAACAGTATTTAGCTAATCAACGTCAGGGAACGCACAAATCGAAAGAGCGTGCTGAAATTGCCCGTACAACTAAAAAATTAAAACGCCAAAAAGGTACCGGTGGTGCCCGTGCAGGTTCAATGAAATCACCTTTGTTCATTGGTGGTGGTCGCGCTTTCGGTCCTCGTCCGCGTGATTATTCCTTCAAGATCAACAAAAAGGTAAAATCATTAGCTCGTATTTCGGCTTTAACTTATAAAGCAAAAGATAACGCGATCACTGTATTGGAAGACTTCTCTTTCGAAGCCCCTAAAACAAAGAATTACGTTGATCTTATCAAGAATTTGAACATGGCTGATAAAAAGACCCTTTTGGTTTTAGGTACAGCTAACGAAAATGTGTATTTATCTTCTCGTAACATTCAAGGTGCGAAAGTGGTTAATGCATCAGATTTGAATACTTACGATATTTTAAATGCAGGGCATTTGATCTTATCAGAGAGTTCAGTAAAAGTAATTGAAACAATTTTAAACAAGTAAGATGGAAATTATAGTTAAGCCAATTATAACTGAAAAAATGACTGCTCAAGGCGAGAAACATAATCGTTATGGCTTTGTAGTAGCAAAAACGGCTAATAAGGTTGAGATCAGAGCAGCTGTTGAAAAAATTTACAACGTAAAAGTTGCTTCTGTTAACACTCAGCAATACGCCGGAAAAGTTAAAACGCGTAATACCACTCGTGGTGTAGCAATTGGAAGAGTTAACCGCAACAAAAAAGCGATCGTAACTTTAAAACAAGGAGAAGTAATTGATTTTTACGCAAGTATATAAAAATTGTAGAGTTAAAGATTTTTAGAATTTTAAAATTCAATAAATCAAAAATTCAACAAATCAAAAATTAAGAAAAGATGGCATTAAGAAAGTATAGACCGCTAACACCAAGTTTGAGATTTAAAATATCTTCAGACAATAAGGATATTACAGTTGACAACCAACCTGAAAAGAGTTTGGTGACTGCAACTAACAAACGTTCCGGTGGACGAAACAATTCCGGTAAAATGACCATGCGCTACATTGGTGGTGGGCATAAAAAACAATACCGTATCATCGATTTCAAACGCGATAAAGACGGAATTGAAGGAATAGTAAAAACAATTGAGTATGATCCAAACCGTACAGCACGTATCGCTTTGATCAACTACAAAGACGGTGAGAAACGTTATATCATAGCTCCAACAGGTTTAACAGTTGGTCAAAAAGTTATGTCAGGCCCTAAAGCCGGTCCGGATCTTGGTAACACATTATTATTATCAGATATTCCATTAGGAACAATCATTCACAATATTGAATTACGTCCTGGTCAGGGTGCAGCTTTAGCTCGCAGCGCAGGTACTTACGCACAGCTAAGCGCTCGTGAAGGAAAATATGCAGTATTGCGCATGCCTTCAGGTGAGGTTCGTATGATCTTAATTACTTGTAAAGCTACAATTGGTGCAGTATCAAATGCTGATCACAATTTGGAAGTACACGGTAAAGCAGGTCGTAAACGTTGGTTAGGTCGTCGTCCTCGTACTCGTCCGGTTGCGATGAATCCTGTTGATCACCCTATGGGTGGTGGTGAAGGTCGCGCTTCAGGTGGACACCCACGTTCTCGTAAAGGTACTCCTGCTAAAGGATACAAAACACGTTACAAAGCAAAAGCAAGTAACAAACACATTTTAGAAAGAAGAAAATAATAATAATATAAACGTTTAATGCCCTAAAGCAGAAAATCCTTCGGATTTACGCTTCAGGGTCACAACTAAAAAAAAAACAAAATGGCAAGATCACTAAAAAAAGGCCCCTTTATCGACCACAACTTAGCTGACAAAGTTGAGAAAATGAACAGTGGTGGAAAAAAGACGGTTGTAAAAACATGGGCACGCAGATCAACTATTCCACCGGAATTTGTTGGGCACACTTTCGCAGTTCATAACGGAGCAAAATTCATTCCGGTTTATGTTACTGAGAACATGGTAGGTCATAAATTAGGCGAGTTCGCATTAACTAGAGTATTTAAAGGTCACGCAGGCCATAATAAAAAAGCAGCTGGTCCAACAGCATCAAAATAAAATATTAAGTACAAATTACAATGGGTAAAAGAAAAAGATTAGTAGCCGAGGCACGTAAAGAAGCAAATAAGACAACTTATTTCGCTAAGCTAAACGATTGTCCTACTTCGCCGCGAAAAATGCGTCAGGTTGCCGACTTAGTTGTTGGTAAAGACGTTTACAAAGCGTTAAGCATTTTGAAATTTAACACTCGCGAAGCTTCAAACCGTTTAGAAAAACTTTTGAAATCGGCAATCGCCAATTTTGAAGCTAAAACAGGTGCTCGTCCTGAAGACGATACTTTAATTGTGAAAACGATTATGGTTGATAGCGCGTTTCAGTTAAAGCGTTTACGTACTGCGCCTCAAGGCCGCGGATACCGTATCAAAAAACGTTCAAATCATGTTACATTAATAGTAGATTTAAAAAAGTAATAATAAGAAATGGGACAAAAAGTAAATCCAATAGGTTTTCGCTTAGGCATCGTTAAAGGTTGGGATACTAACTGGTACGGCGGTAATGATTATTCAGAGAAGTTAATCGAAGATGAAAAAATCAGAACCTACTTAAAAGCGCGTTTAGCAAAAGGTAGCATTTCTAAAATTGTTATCGAAAGAACTTTAAAGTTAATTACTGTTACAATTAATACAGCTCGCCCCGGTATCATTATTGGTAAAGGTGGCAAAGAGGTTGATAAATTGAAAGAAGAGTTAAAGAAATTAACGAAGAAAGAAATTCAGATCAACATATTTGAAATTAAACGTCCTGAAACTGATGCTCGTTTAGTAGCAGATTCTATCGCTCGTCAGATCGAAGGTCGTATCTCTTTCCGTCGTGCTGCAAAAATGAGTATGGCTTCAACCATGCGTATGGGAGCAGAAGGAATTAAAATTAAAGTATCAGGCCGTTTAGGTGGCGCTGAGATGGCGCGTACCGAAGGTTACAAAGAAGGAAGAACTCCTTTGCATACTTTACGTGCGGATATTGATTACGCAGTTGCAGAAGCACATACTTCTTATGGCCGTATTGGTGTAAAAGTTTGGATCTGTAAAGGTGAGATCTTCGGAAAACGCGATCTGTCTCCAAATGTTGGTCTTGATAAAGAAAAGAAAAGTCACGCTACTCCGAAATTCGGAGGCGGTGGTGGTGCCGGCGGCGGAAAGAAAAAAGGTAAAAGAGAAGAAAGATAATAGAATAATAATTTTGAACGAGTAAATATATTTTAAAATGTTACAGCCAAAAAGAACGAAATACAGAAAATCACAAAAAATGAAAATGAAAGGCAACGCCAAACGTGGCGATCAATTAGCCTTCGGTTCATTTGGAATGAAAGCGATTCAAGGTACTTGGGTTACTGCCCGCCAGATTGAAGCCGCCCGTATTGCCTTAACCCGTTTCATGAAACGTGAAGGTCAAGTATGGATCCGTGTTTTTCCAGACAGACCAATTACTAAAAAACCTGCAGAGGTTCGTATGGGTAAAGGTAAAGGTGCTCCTGAATATTGGGTTGCTCCGGTAAAACCAGGTCGTATATTATTTGAAGCAGAAGGTGTACCAATGGAAGTTGCTAAAGAAGCACTTCGCCTTGCAGCTGCAAAATTACCGATCACTACAAAGTTTATTGTTAGAAGAGATTACGCACCAGATCAAGTATTATAAATTAAGATTACAATGGAAAACAAAGACATAAAATCTTTATCGGATCAAGAGTTAGTTGATAAGGTAAAAGAACAAAAAGACGGGTTGAACAAAATGAAGATAAACCATAAGATCTCTCCGGTTGAGAATCCTATGACCATTCGTTCGAACCGCAAATTGGTAGCACGTTTATTAACGGAAGCTACAAAACGTAAAAAAGCATCAAAATAATTAGAATTTCATAACAATGGAAAGAAATTTAAGAAAAGAAAAAACGGGTATTGTAACCAGCAACAAAATGGAGAAATCTATCGTGGTAGCGGTTATGCGTAAAGTAAAACACCCTAAATACGGGAAGTTCGTAAACAAAACATCAACGTTTGTTGCGCACGATGAAAAAAACGAGTGCAGTATAGGAGATACCGTACGTATTATGGAAACACGTCCTTTGAGCAAAACAAAGAACTGGCGTTTAGTTGCTGTAGTAGAAAAAGTAAAATAATTTTTGGATATCTATAATAGATTTAAAAAATGATACAGAACGAATCAAGATTAGCAGTAGCCGACAATAGTGGAGCCAAAGAAGTGTTGGTGATACGTGTGTTAGGTGGTACCCGCAAACGTTACGCTTCAATAGGCGATAAAGTTGTGGTAACAGTAAAACATGCTTTACCATCAGGTAACGTAAAAAAAGGAACTGTAAGTAAAGCAGTAATTGTTAGAACTAAAAAAGAAATTCGTCGTCACGATGGTTCTTATATCCGTTTTGATGATAACGCTGTAGTGCTTTTAAGCGGTACAGATGAAATTCGCGGAACCCGTATTTTTGGACCGGTTGCCCGTGAATTACGCGATAAACAATTCATGAAAATTATATCATTAGCACCAGAAGTGCTTTAAAAAATAAGATCAGAGGTCATGTCGAAAGTAAAATTAAAAGTAAAAAAAGGCGATACAGTTAAAGTAATTTCCGGAGAAGCCAGAGGCCAGGAAGGTAAAGTTACTTTTGTAGATACTAAAAAAATGCGCGCTATTGTTGAAGGTGTTAATATGATCAGTAAACATACTAAGCCAAATGCAAAAAGCCCTAACGGTGGTATCGTTAAACAAGAAGGTTCAATTCATGTATCTAACTTAATGTTTGTTGAAGGTGGTAAAACAACTCGTGTTGGTCGCCAGCTTGACGAAAAAACAAAAAAATTAGTACGTGTATCTAAAAAAACGAAGGAGGCGATTAAATAATGGCAACAGCAACTTATAAACCAAGATTAATTAAAAAATACCGCGACGAGATCGTAGGTAATTTAAAGAAAGAATTTTCTTACAGTACAGTTATGCAAGTTCCTAAATTGGAAAAAATTTGCATCAACCAGGGTATTGGAGAAGCTGTTTCTGATAAGAAAATGATCGAATCTGCATTGAAGGAAATGACTACCATTACCGGACAAAAAGCAGTTCCAACATATTCTACAAAAGATATTTCGAACTTCAAATTACGTAAAGGTGTTGCAATTGGTGTTCGTGTAACATTACGCGGCGATAAAATGTATGAAGTCCTGGATCGTTTGGTAGCTTCGGCTTTACCACGTATCCGTGACTTCAAAGGCATCAACAATAAAGGATTTGATGGCCATGGTAACTATACATTAGGTATCACTGAGCAGATCATTTTCCCTGAAATTGATATCGATAAAGTAAGTAAGATTAATGGTATGGATATTACATTTGTAACATCTGCACCAACAGATAAAGAAGCAATGGCTTTATTAACCGAATTCGGATTACCGTTTAAAAAATAGAAGATGGCAAAAGAATCAATGAAGGCCCGTGAGGTCAAACGTAAAAAATTAGCAGATAAATATGCTGCTAAACGTGAATTATATAAAAAAGAAGGAAATTGGGACGAGCTGCAAAAATTGCCTCGTAACTCATCACCGGTTCGTCAGCGTAATCGCTGCAAATTAACCGGTCGTCCAAGAGGGTACATGCGCCAATTTGGTTTAAGTCGTGTTACTTTCCGCGAAATGGTTGTTTTTGGATTGATTCCGGGTTTAACCAAATCGAGCTGGTAATTTAAAAAAGAGTATTAACGTATAATTACCCTGCGAGCGGGGTAACATATAAAACAAATAAAATGACAGATTCAATATCAGATTACTTAACTCGCGTTAGAAATGCGATCAAAGCAAACCACAGAATTGTAGAAATGCCTGCATCTAACCTTAAGAAAGAAATTACAAAAATTCTTTTCGATAAAGGTTATATCTTAAACTACAAGTTCGAAGAGAACGAAAAAAAGCAAGGAACAATTAAAATAGCATTGAAATACCATCCTGTAACCAAGTTGCCTGCTATACGCACGTTAGATCGTATATCATCACCTGGTTTACGTAAGTACTCCGGCGTAGCTACTATGCCAAAAGTATTGAACGGTTTAGGAATCGCCATCATCTCTACCTCAAAAGGTGTTATGACTGATAAAGAAGCGAAAGGCCTGAACGTTGGTGGAGAAGTTTTATGTTATATTTCTTAATTTAAAGAAGGAGATAAGAAAATGTCACGTATAGGAAAAGCACCAGTAACAATACCTCAGGGAGTTGAAGTAACAGTTGCAAATGGTTTAGTTACCGTTAAAGGAAAAAAAGGAACATTAACCCAAAAAGTTGATGCAGATATTACTGTAAAAGTAGAAGACGGTGTGATAAACGTAACTCGTCCAACCGACCAGAAACGTCACCGCGCTTTACACGGTTTATACCGCGCTTTGATAGCCAATATGGTTACAGGAGTTAGCGAAGGTTACAAAACAGAACAGGAATTAGTTGGTGTGGGTTACCGTGCCTCTAACAAAGGACAAATGCTTGAATTATCTTTAGGGTATTCGCATAACATCAACTTTGAACTTCCTGCAGAAATTAAAGTAACTACAACAGCAGAAAAAGGTCAGAATCCGAAAGTGATCTTGGAAAGTGCCGATAAACAATTGATCGGATTAGTAGCTTCTAAGATACGTTCGTTACGTAAACCTGAACCGTACAAAGGAAAAGGTATTAAGTTTAGCGGTGAGATCTTACGTCGTAAGGCAGGTAAATCAGCAGCTAAGAAATAATTAAAATGAATTATAAATCATCTTAAAAATATAAAGATGGCACTCAATAAACAAGAAAGAAGACAGAGAATAAAATTAAAGATCCGTAAAAAAATAAACGGAACTACAACAGCACCACGTTTGTGTGTGTACCGTAGTAACTCTGAAATATATGCACAATTGATCGATGATAAAGGTGGGAAAACTATATTGTCAGCCGGAACTAACGATAAGAACGTTAAGACCGCAAAAATTAATAAGTCAGATGCCGCTAAATTAGTTGGAAAACTAATTGCTGAAAAAGCGATCTCTGCAGGTATTAGTTCTGTGGTTTTCGATCGTAACGGATACTTGTATCACGGTCGTGTTAAATCATTAGCTGAAGGTGCTCGCGAAGGTGGATTAAAATTCTAATTAATAATATTAAACTATAATAAATGTCAACAGAAGTAGTTAAAAGAGTAAAGTCAAGCGACATTGAACTAAAAGACAAGTTGGTTGCTATTCAACGTGTAACTAAGGTTACAAAAGGTGGTCGTCACTTTAGTTTTTCTGCAATAGTAGTTGTAGGAAATGAAAAGGGTGTTGTAGGCCACGGTTTAGGTAAAGCTAACGAGGTTACCGATGCTATTACAAAAGGTATTGAAGACGCAAAAAAGAGCCTTGTAAAAGTGGCTATTTTGAACGGAACAGTTCCTCACGAGCAAAACGGTAAATTCGGTGGAGCCCGCGTGTTTTTAAAACCTGCTGCTCACGGTACTGGTGTAATTGCCGGTGGTGCGATGCGTGCAGTATTAGAAAGCGTAGGAGTAACCGACGTATTAGCAAAATCAAAAGGTTCTTCTAACCCCCACAACGTGGTTAAAGCTACCCTTGATGCCTTAATGAAAATGCGTGACCCTATCAGAGTTGCACACCAAAGAGGTATTTCTTTAGACAGAGTATTTAACGGATAATAAGAATTTATTATGAGCAAAGTAAAAATCACATTAATTCAAAGCAGAGCCAAGCGTACGCCGCGTCAAAAAGCGACACTTATTGCGCTTGGATTCAGAAGAACAAATCAATCAATTGAGAAAGAAGTTAACGCTCCTATTCAAGGAATGATCGATACAGTTAAACACATGTTAAAAGTTGAAAATATTTAATATATGAAATTAGGTGGATTAAAACCTGCAAAAGGTTCAGTAAAAACAAACTATCGTCGTGGTCGCGGACAAGGTTCGGGCGGTGGCGGAACAGCTACACGTGGACACAAAGGTGCTCAGTCACGTTCTGGTCACTCTTACAAGCGTGGTTTCGAAGGTGGACAGATGCCATTACAGCGTCGTATCCCTAAGTTTGGATTTAAAAATATTAACCGTGTTGATTATCATGGTGTGAATTTAGATGCTATCCAAAAATTAGCTGAAACTCACAAATTGAATGAGATCACTCCGGAAATATTATTACAACACGGTATTGGTTCTAAAACCGGCTTCATTAAAATAATGGGTCGCGGCGAATTAAAATCGAAAGTAAATATAAAGGCACATGCTTTTACTGCAACAGCTAAAAAAGCTATTGAAGATAAAGGTGGTTCAACAACCGAAGTGAGTCGTACATTAATTGTAAAAAAAGATAAATAGTACTAAAAGGCAAATGCATGTGTTGCCAAAGAACATTTAAATACATGAACAAAAAAATATGAAGCGTTTTATAGATACCCTTCAAAACATTTGGAAGATCGAGGAGCTAAGAGCCAGAATTCTTACTACTCTGGGCTTGGTGTTAATTTACCGATTAGGCTCATACGTTGTTCTTCCGGGTGTAAATTCTGCTGCGCTTAACGAAGCTAAAGAAGCTGCGTCAAACGACGGAATTATTGGGTTAATCAACATTTTTGCAGGTGGAGCTTTTTCACGTGCTTCGGTATTTGGTTTAGGTATCATGCCTTACATTACCGCATCCATTATTATACAGTTATTGGGTATGGCTGTGCCTTACTTCCAGAAACTGCAGAAAGAAGGAGAGAGTGGACGTAAAAAGATCAATCAATACACACGTTTCCTGACCATTGCTGTTACCGCAGTTCAGGCTCCGGGTTATTTAGCATCTCAGGTTTACAACATCCCTGGTGCGGTTACCATCGACGGTTCTTGGTTCATGATTCAGTCTACAATGATCTTGGTAACCGGTACAATGTTTGTAATGTGGTTAGGAGAAAGAATTACAGATAAAGGTATCGGAAACGGTATCTCTTTGATCATCATGATCGGTATCATTTCTCGTTTACCATTTGCAATTACCTCTGAATTTGGTTCTCGTTTACAAAGTTCAGGTGGTGGTTTGATCATGTTCTTATTAGAGATCGTTTTCTTACTGTTCGTTATCATCGGAAGTATCATGTTAGTTCAAGGTACTCGTCGTATTCCGGTTCAGTTTGCTAAAAAGATCGTAGGTAATAAACAATACGGCGGCGTTCGTCAGTATATCCCATTAAAAGTGAATGCTGCTGGTGTAATGCCTATCATCTTTGCTCAGGCGATCATGTTCATTCCGGCTGCTATTACAGGTTTTTCGGGTGGTACAGGTGGTATTTTCACAGAGCGTTACGGTTTCTGGTATAACTTCATTTTTGCTGTATTAATTATCCTATTTACATATTTCTACACTGCCATTATGGTTAATCCAAACCAATTGGCTGATGATATGAAACGTAATGGAGGTTTTATACCTGGTGTTAAGCCTGGTAAGAAAACAGCTGAGTTTATTGACCAGGTCATGTCACGTATTACTTTGCCGGGTTCAATATTCCTTGCGGTTGTTGCGATATTACCGTCAATTGCGATTAAATTAGGTATAAATAGCTCATTTGCAGATTTTTACGGCGGAACGTCGCTTTTAATTCTCGTTGGTGTGGTTTTAGATACTTTGCAACAAATTGAAACTTATTTATTAATGCGTCAATATGATGGTTTAATGAGTAGTGGTCGTGTTCAAGGCAGACAAGCTTCTAGTAGCATTCCAACAACAACACTATAATATTTACTATAATGTTATTTTAAACCTGTTTGGCAATGCCTAACAGGT
>JANYIQ010000279.1 GCA_025362575.1 Bacteroidia bacterium | reverse complement strand
GACTTTACCATTGAGCGCGATGCTATTCCATTATACAGTATCGATATATCCTACATGGTCACTCCATCCATCGGATACATTAAGATCAGTCGATTTGCTTCTACAACTTACGAAGAATACATTAAGGCCTTTAATTCGCTCAACAAAAAAGGAATGAAAAAAATGATCCTCGACCTGAGAGGAAATCCCGGTGGATTTTTAAATGCCGCAGTAAGTATTGCCGACGAATTCTTAACTAGCGGCTTGCAAATTGTATACACTGAAGGAAGAGCCAATCCTAAAAAAACATATAAAGCCACTACACGCGGAAGTTTTGAAAATAATGATCTTGTTGTGCTCATTGATGAAGGAAGCGCCAGTGCCAGCGAAATTGTTGCGGGTGCCGTACAAGATAACGACCGCGCCACCATTATTGGCCGCCGAAGTTTTGGAAAAGGTTTGGTTCAGGATCAACTGGATCTTCAAGATGGCTCAGCTGTGCGCTTAACCATTGCCAGATATTATACACCAACCGGTCGCTGCATTCAAAAACCCTACACCAATGGTAACGATGCTTACTTTCAGGAAGAAGTAGACCGTTATAGCGGTGGTGAGTTAATAAATGCCGACAGTATTAAATTAGATAAAACAAAAAAATACAAAACGCCGGGCGGTAAAACTGTTTACGGCGGCGGCGGAATTATGCCTGACATTTTTATTCCTTTAGACACAGCTAAATACTCACATTTTGTAAATAAGGCATTTTACACAGGTATTATTAATTTGTTTGGATTCGATTATTCAGATAAACACCGTAAAGAGTTTTTAACGAAATATCCGAGTGCCAGCGACTACATCACAAAATTCAAAACGGATGATGAACTGATAAGCAATTTTTACATTTTTGCCCAAAGCAAAAAACTTGTTGCCAGTGCAACCGACAAGCAAAAAAGCGAGAGCAGCTTAAAACAACTCCTTAAAGCCCTAATTGGCAGGAATTTATTTGATAAAGATGCCTATTACCCTATTATCAATGAGAATGATAACAGCATTAAAAAAGCGATTGAAGTGTTAGGAAAATCATAAGAATTATGTAACACCGTTTCGTTAATTAATTTATACCTTAGACCTGAATATTATTAACCTTTAGACCCGTAGGATGCATACTACGAAAACAAAATTATAAATCACCTTTTGGAATGCATCCAACGGGTTAAAAAATAAAAATATGGCTTTCGAACTACCAAAATTAAACTATGCTTTCAACGCGCTAGAACCACATATTGATGCAAAAACTATGGAGATTCACCATGGGAAACATCATCAGGCTTATGTTACTAACCTTAACGCTGCCATTGCAGGCACTGATGCTGAAAAATTAAGCATTGAAGAGATATGCAAAAATATTTCTAAATACCCAATGCCGGTGCGTAATAACGGCGGCGGACACTTTAATCACTCTTTATTCTGGAGCATTATGGCACCAAATGCAGGTGGTGTTCCAAGCAATGAGGTTGGTAAGGCCATTGAATCTGACCTTGGAGGTTTCGATAAATTTAAAACCGATTTTTCTGCTGCGGGCGCAACCCGCTTTGGTTCAGGATGGGCTTGGCTTTGCGTTAAAGCCGATGGTAAATTATGTGTTTGTTCAACACCAAATCAGGATAATCCTTTAATGGACATTGCTGATTGCAAAGGCACTCCTATTTTAGGAATGGATGTTTGGGAACATGCGTATTACCTGCATTACCAAAACCGCCGACCGGATTATATGACTGCCTTTTACAACGTAATTAACTGGGCCAAAGTAAACGAATTGTATTTAGCTGCTAAAAAGTAACCAAAAGCGATAAACAGCGTTATGTTTATTATATAATCAAAAGGACTGACTTAATTGTTGGTCCTTTTTTAATTTTGTGATATGCGATTTGTATTTCTGATAGCATTTACTTTTTGTTTGCTTCCTGCTTTTTCTAATGAGGTTGAGATAATTATTATCGACAGCAATGAAGTAATTTGTTCAGGAAAAGTTTTAGAATTACCGCAAGGTGATGTACTTCAAAAAAAAGAACAAAGAATTGTAAAATTCTTATCGCGAAAAAAAATAAATAATAAGAGGGTTATTGCTGCTATTTTAGCATTTCCTTTTCCGTTTGGGATAGTGGGTTTGCACCGCATCTATTTAGGAACAAAACCCTATGTGCCCGTAGCGTATATTGCAAGCCTTGGCGGAGGAGTCGGAATTTTACCTTTGATCGATTTTTTTGTGATACTATTCGATAAAGATTTTGAACATTACGAAAACAACGGAAAAGTGTTGATGTGGGTGAGGGATTAGTTGAGAGTAATTAGTTTGGAGTTCGTAGAGAGAGTTTGTGGTAAAAAAAACCTGGTTAAAAATGAATATGTTTAGGTTGAATTCTACGAACTACGAACTCAACGCAGAACTATTTAAATAAACTTCTCGCCTCTGTGTACTTTCACATCATTCACAAAGTTTCGGATCTGTTGCTCATCCTGCTTCTTGCAGATCATTAAAATGCCTTCCGATTCTACAACGATATAATCTTCTAAACCTTGTAACACAACTAATTTATCTTTTGGAACCTGTACAATGCAATTGTTACAATCGTATTGTAAAACATTTTTTCCTACAATTGCATTCTTGCTTTTATCGTGTTTTAAATGTGTGTATAAAGAACCCCATGTACCGAGATCACTCCAGCCAATAATGGAAGCGCGCACATAAACATTCTTTGCTTTTTCCATTACCGAATAATCGATCGAAATATTTTTACAAACGTTGTAGGCACGATTGATGAATTGCGTTTCATCTTTTGTATTATAAACGTCAATTCCTTCTTTAAAAACATTGGCCAGCTCCGAATCGTGTGTTTCCATGGCTTTAATTAAACTCGCCGTGGTCCAGATAAAAATTCCGGAATTCCATAAAAAATCACCGCTGGTCATAAAGAACTTTGCCATTTCCAGATCCGGTTTCTCGGTAAATGTTTTTACACGATACATGCGTTTATCTTTTTCAGGTTTTCCTGAATCAACAAACTGAATGTAGCCATAACCTGTATCCGGTCGCGTTGGTTTAATGCCCAAAGTCACTAAGCAATCTTCGCTTTCGGCTTTTGCAAAGCAAGAGTTGATCGCTTTCACAAAGGTATCTTCTTTAGAGATCAAGTGATCACTTGGGGCTACAATGGTAACTGCCTTCGGATTTAGTTTGTGAATTTTATAAGATGCGTATGCAATGCAAGGAGCTGTGTTCTTGCGAGAAGGTTCGCATAAAATATTTTCTTTGGGCAATTTTGGCAATTGTGTTACCACCAGATCATAATAAGCGGTACTTGTTACAATAAAAATATTGTTGTTGGGGCAAAGCTTTAACAAACGGTCGTAGGTTTGCTGCAGCAGGGTACGGCCGGTGCCAAGAATGTCTATAAACTGCTTAGGATGAGCGCTTGTACTCATCGGCCAAAAGCGGGTTCCAACCCCACCTGCCATTATTATCGCGTAATGATTCTTCATACTATTACAATCGCAAAATTAGTGAAAAAAGCTCTAATTGGTTAATTTTGATTTAATTAAAATAAAAAGTGTATCTTTGCGGAGCAAATCAGTATTTGGTTTCTGCACCATCAAGTTTGTATCGTCGGCCATAGGGCATTTCAATATTCAAACATCAGCGGAAAACTAGATCAGTTATTTCGCTTTTTATTAATTAAAATTTAAAAAAATGACATTCGAAGAATTAGGCTTGGAGCCAAATCTCCTTAAAGCTATTACTGACCTTGGGTTCACTAGTCCGACCCCAATTCAGGAAAAAACAATCTCAACATTACAAAAAGAAAAAACCGATGTAGTTGCTTTGGCACAAACCGGAACCGGAAAAACCGCCGCATTTGGTTTACCAATGTTAAGTATCATTGATACTGCAAAAAAATATCCGCAAGCATTGATCTTAGCTCCAACACGTGAGCTTTGCATGCAAATTACCAAAGACCTTGCTAATTACGCTAAATACATGAGTGGCGTTAAAGTTACCGCTGTTTATGGTGGTGCTCGTATCGACGCTCAGATCCGTGATATTAAATCAGGTTCTCAAATCATTGCCGCTACACCCGGCCGTTTATGCGATCTTATCGATCGTAAAGCCATCGACCTTTCGTTAATACAAGTAGTTGTATTAGATGAGGCTGATGAAATGCTTAACATGGGTTTCAAAGATGATCTTGATATTATTTTAGGAAAAACATCATCCGGAAAAAATACCTGGTTGTTCTCGGCTACCATGCCAAAAGAAGTAGAACGCATTGCCAGTAAATACATGAACTCTCCTTTAGAGATCAGTGTTGGTAAAAAGAATCAAGGTGCCGAAAATATTGAACACGTATATTATGTTGTAAGTTCTCGCGAGCGTTATGCAGCTTTAAAACGTGTTGTAGATTACTATCCCGAAATTTTCGGAATTGTATTTTGCCGTACTAAAGCAGAAACACAGGAAGTTGCCGATCATTTAATTAAAGATGGTTACAGCGCCGATGCATTGCATGGAGATCTTTCTCAATCACAACGTGATTTTGTAATGAAACGTTTCCGTAATAATGCCCTTCAAATGTTGGTTGCTACGGATGTGGCTGCACGAGGTATTGATGTTAGCAATATTACACACGTTATCAATTACAATTTACCTGAAGATGCTGAGAATTATACTCACCGTAGCGGAAGAACTGCCCGCGCAGGTAAATCTGGTATCTCTATTTCAATTGTAACTTCAAAAGAAACCGGAAAAATAAAGGATCTTGAACGCATCTCTCAAAAAACATTTAAAAGATCGCAGGTTCCAAATGGTGTTGATGTTTGCGAAAAGCAATTATTCAACCTGGTAAAAAAATTACACGAGGTTGAAGTTAAAGATGAAGAAATAGAAAAATTCCTTCCAATAATTTACGAAGAACTTAAAGACCTTAGTAAAGAAGAATTGATCAAGCGTTTCATTTCTGAGGAGTTCAATCGTTTCTATACATACTATCAGAATGCTCCTGACTTAAATTCAGCAGGTGGCGATGCCCGCGAAGGTGGAAGCGGTCGTTCAACACGTTTCTTCATTAACATGGGAATGCTTGACGGATTTAACCGTCAGTCGTTAAAAGATTTCTTAGCGGATGTTACACAACAGCCTGCCCGAATGATCTTTAATGTAGATTGCAAGAACAGTTTCTCTTTCTTTGAAACAGAAAGTAAATTGGTAGATACGTTTATTGCTGTTAATGCAAAAGATGTTGAATTCAATAACCGTAAAGTTTCTCTCGAAGTATCTAACCGTAAAATGGGTTCAGGCGGCGGAGATGGAGAACGTAAAAGCTTTAGTAAATCTTCGTCATCGGAAGGTTACGGAGCTAAAAAATCTTATGGCAGATCTGAAGGCGGTTCATCAAGAGGTTTCGGAAATAAATCCAGTGGTTCATCAAGAAGCTACGGAAATAAATCAGAAGGTTCTTCACGCAGCTATGGAAACAAATCTGAAGGCAGTAGCGGAGAAAGAAAAAGTTTTGGCAAGCCATTTAAAAGTGCTGAAAAGGACGGAAATCGTGATGAAAAGCGCCCGTTCAGAAGAGACGGTGGTTTTAAAAAATCATTCGGTTCAAAAGATTAATTAATAATACTAAATAAAAAAAGCCGTCACGATCAAATCATGACGGCTTTTTTATGCTTTAGCCCGTAGGATTTGAGAATCCAACGAGCGATATCCTACTCCTTAATTATTTTTCCGGTTTTTATGGATCTGTTGTTTTCAACTATGTTGTAAAAATAAAGTCCCTGATTCAAATTTCTGATAGAAATACTATTTTCATTTTGAAGATCCTTTTTATACATCACTAATTTTCCAACCAGATCATAAATGAATAACTCAGTATCGTTAGTAGCATTCAGGCTGATGTTCACATTATCTTTTGCAGGATTTGGCCAAACTGAAATGTTTGAGTTGTTCGAAGAAGATTCTTTTATTCCTGTGGTCAACCCGCAAGCCATGATGGTTGGTGTTACCGCCGTGCAAACCCCGTCAAAATAACAATAGATCCAATGACCCGCACCTGTGCAGTTAACGGCACTTACTTCAACAGAAATATTCTGACTGATATAGGCGCCAATGTTTACACTAAAAGTTGACCAACAGCCATAAGTATTGTTATTTGAAACGGTGTTGGTAAAAACAGAACCTCCTGCCGTACAAGTTCCGGTATTAGTTGCTGGTACCATTTGATTCGTGTAAAAAATCGTACCCGTATTGTTTTTCAATACAACTGCATTATACGATTGAGAACTACAAATATGATTCGCAGGGTTCAAAGCTATAGATGCTACCGCATATTGAAATGTATTGCCTGTAACCACAAAAGAATACGTTGCCTTGGTAGCATAAATATTTAACGCGCTGTCGCCTATCTGTAAGATCTTTGTTCCTCCATAAGGGGAATGAGGAAGTACTCCAAAATATCCTGCAGTTAAAGGGGTGCTCACAACGATTGCCACACTGCTTCCCGGAGTAGAACAACATCCTGCCATGGTAGAAGTATTTGTATTAAAACCATTGGTTAATGTCCAACCCGACAAATTACCGGTTTCAACGTTCAGATTCCCGCAGGTTTGAGCCTTTGAAAGCACCGTTAATACACAAAAAATAAATAAAAGTCTTTTCATAATTACTTGGTTTTAAACCAAATATACAATAATCGTGCCACTAATCATAAAAATAGGGCTAAAAGCTAATTTTGCTGTAACTTTTCAGTTCTTAGCACGTCTTATACTTAATTAATGACCGTAACCGACTATAATAATTGTGTTGACCTTCATTCCGACGGATTGTACCGCTTCATATTAAAGCATATTCGCGATGTAGATGCAGCAAAAGATATTGTTCAGGATACTTTTGAAAAATTATGGCGTAAGGTAAATGAAGTGGATGCAGCTAAATCAAAATCATATTTATTTACGGCAGGCTATCATACCTTGATCGATTACACCCGCAAACAAAAAAAGCAGGGAAATTTTTCAGAAGTCAACGAATCAAAACTATCACATGAAGGGTCTTACTCGGATGTTAAGGAAGTTTTGAATAAAGCTTTAGAGAAATTACCGGAGATACAGAAAACAGTTTTATTGTTACGCGATTACGAAGGTTATGATTACGCTGAGATCGGTGAAATAACCAATTTAAGTGAGAGTCAGGTTAAGGTTTATATTTTCAGAGCCCGTCAGTTCTTAAAAAGTTACATAGTTAAACTGGAAGTAATAATTTAATGAGCGCAAAAATAAATATCTCGAATTACGAAGCCTTTGTGCTTGATTTCATGGAAGGTAATCTTTCACAGGAAGATATTTTGCTTTTAAAAACGTTTGTTTTAACGCATCCTGAACTTGACATTGATCTTAACGATACTGAATTGGTTTCTTTGGAGATAGACAGCGTTTTATATAATAATAAGGAGAATTTAAAAAAAACGAGTCCTTTACTAAGCGACGAACAGTTTGTTGATTACATTGAGAACAACCTTAACAACAAACAAAAAGCAGCGTTTGAAAAAACAATTGCCGCCGACAAATTTCTTCAGAAAGAACTTGAAGTTTACAAACGCACTGTATTGGTTGCCGATAATTCAATTGTATTTGAAGACAAAGCCTCGTTGAAAAGAGAAGCAAAAGTTCTTTGGTTTCAAAACACAAGCTATTTATCAATGGCTGCCGCCATACTTTTAATTTTCGGATTGTGGTTTACTTTTAAAGATTCGTTTACTACAAACGAGACTAAACCTAACAACGTACTTTCTTTATCTAAAAACGTAACTAAAATAATTTCACCCGCCGTCAAAGAAGAAATTTCAGTTCCGGAAAATACTGTTGGAGTTATAAATGAGGCTCCAAAACAATTCGCTTCAAATACTTCAAATAAAGCCATAAACAAAAAGAAGTCAGAAAGCCCTTCCGTAAAAAACAACATTGATCCTGTTACAAGCAATAATATTCCTGAACAGATCGTAGCCAAAAATAATACTGCCATTAAACGATTAGAAATTCTTCCTGCTAAAAAAGACAGTATTCAAAATGGCCTTGCCTACAATTCTAAACCAAGCAGCTCCAATTTTATTGTAGCCGTTGGCCGCGATGAAGATGAAGCCATTTCTCCGAAAGTTGAGAACAAAAGTATTTGGGCCCGCGCTGGCAAAGCGCTTCACAACCTTAATAAATTAGGCGTTAAAAAAGTAAATGGTGCAGAAGAAGTGGAGAACAATAAAGAAGAATATGTTCTTTCTCTTGGCAATTTCTCCATCAAACAAAATAAATACACTCAAAATTAATTTTACTGTAACTTTTTAATTGTTGTGTTCGTCTTATTATTAAATCGACCGAACAATATTAAAAACAAAATTATGAAAAAAACTAAAAACATACTGACTATCGCCTCACTGGCACTTGCCTTATTTACGCAAGCCCAAACCTCACAAAAAAGAGAAATTACACGCTTCGATAAGATCGATGCTTCGGGAGCCGCAACAATAAAATTCAGAAGCTCCGACTCATTAAGCGTGAGCGTTATTGGTAATGCAGATGACCTGAACAATATCGAAACAAAAGTTCAGGATGGCATCTTGTTCATCAAAACAAAAGGCGTTATTCATAACTCTCCTAAAATTGAGATCAGTGCCCCTACCCTTAACCTGATCACTTTATCAGGAGCAACCAATTTTGAAACTAAGAACGAATTAAAAACCGATTCATTGAATTTAGAAGCGTCCGGTGCAAGTAACGTTACCCTTATCCTAAATTCAAAATCCGTTAAAGCAACCATCAGCGGTGCTTCTGACGTAAACTTATCAGGGACCACCGAAAATTTTTACTCCAACACAAGCGGAGCCTCTAATCTCAAATCTTACAAATTAACTTCCACCAATGTTTGGGCAACTGCATCAGGCGCCTCCACTGCAAAAGTGTTTGCAAGTCAGAAAATAGTTGCCAATGCCACCGGTGCCAGCACAATTAAATTTAAAGGCGATCCAAAAGAAGTTTCAGCTGAAGGCTCAACCTCATCTCAGATCATGAAAATAAATGCCGATGATACAGCTGCCAAAAAAAGCGGAAAAGATTCTACCAGCACGTCCTTCAATTTAGGGAACAAAAAAATTGTGATCTCAGATGACGAAGGTAAAGACACCATTCACAAACACAAAAGAGGTGAATTCAAATACTGGGGTGGATTCTTCATGGGAAGCAGTGGTTATGTTAACGGCAGTCAAAGTCTAACAATGTCTAAGCCCTACGACTACATGGAACTGGATTACAGCAAATCACTTAATTTTCAACTCAATCTTGTACAACAGAACATTCATCTTTACAAGAACTATGTTAACCTTGTTACCGGTGTAGGTTTTAGCTTTAATCAGTATGAGTTTGCCAACAAAACAAAATTAAATGCCGACAGTTCTTTTACCTGGGGCAAAGTTGATTCTACCAATACATTTGGTTACAGAAAGAATAGATTCAAAACTTCGTATGTAACAGTTCCCTTGCTGCTTGATTTTAATACCAATGCCGATCAGAAAAAATCATTTCACATCAGTGTAGGTGTAGTTGGAGGATATTTATTAGGAGCACGAACCAAACAGGTTTTAGTAAAAGATAATGTAGAATACAAGAACATCAGAAGAGACAGTTACAATTTAAGCGCCATGAAGCTCGATGCATACGCAAGTATTGCTTACAGAAAAGTAACGCTTTATGCAGAATACGGATTAACCCCCATGTTCAAAAGCGGCAAGGGTCCTGAATTATATCCTTTCAGCGCCGGAATAAGAATTGTAGGTTTTGGCGACAACTGGTAAACAGATCTAAAATACAATAAACGTTAAACCCCTGCGAACATCGTAGGGGTTTTTTATTTTTGTATATGCAGAAACGATGGCCATTTTTTGTTTATTTATTTCCTTTGTGTTTTGGTATTCCCTTACAAAGTCAGATCATTCAAATTAGCGGCAAAACCATGGAAACTCGTTTCGCCACACCGGAAGGTTTTTTTCGCGACGATGATAAGACAACAAGCTTTGATAATTTCCTACGTACCTTATCCCTAAAACCTGCAAACACAAAAGTTTTAACATACAGCGGCGATGTTAAACAACCCGATAATGTTTATGATGCTGTTTTGGATATCGATGTTGGCACCAAAGATCTTCAGCAATGTGCCGATGCTGTAATGCGTTTAAGGGCTGAATATTTATACGCGAATAAACTGTATGATAAAATTCATTTCGATTTCACCAACGGTAAAAAAGCAGAGTACGTAAAATATGCTGAAGGTTATCGTTTTGTTTTAAAAACGAACAGCTGGGTAAAATCTGCAGAAAAAGATTACTCTTACAAAACATTCAGAAACTACATGAATCTTGTTTTTAATTATGCGGGTTCATTGTCATTAAGCCGTGAGTTAAGATCAGTTTCTAACATTAATGGCATTAAGCCCGGCGATGTTTTTATTAAAGGCGGTTCACCGGGTCATGCCGTAATGGTAGTAGATGTGGCCATTGACCCCAAAACAAAACGCAAAGTTTTTATGATCGCGCAAAGCTATATGCCGGCTCAAAACATTCACATACTTAAAAGTTACACAAATCTGAGTCCATGGTACAGCACAGATTTTGGTACACAATTAAAAACACCAGAGTGGACCTTTGATAAAGGTCAATTGATGCGCTTTGCAGATTAAATCGTAAATTGCGTTAATGAAAGAAAAAAACATTTTCTTCAAAATACTTAGCAATTTAACCTTCTGGGTTTTAATAGCCATTATCGCCGGGGCGCTTCTGGGTCATTACTCACCTGCCCACGCTGTAAAAATGGAAATTGTTGGTAAAACCTTTATCGATATCATTAAACTATTTATTTCGCCTATCATTTTCTTAACCATAGTGCTTGGCATAAGCGGTATGGGCAATTTAAAAAAGGTAGGCCGCATTGGTGCAAAAGCTTTAATTTATTTCGAGATCGTTACAACAATTGCATTGGTGCTTGGCATCATTGTAGCCAATGTAGTACAGCCGGGCAAAATCGATAAAAGTGGTTTGCAAATTCAGGATGCCAGCAAATATTCCAAGAATGCAGATGCGGGGTTCGACTGGCTTAAATTCTTTTTATCCAATTTAACCTTACAAGTTTTAATTGTGGCCATTATCATCGGCATCATTTTAAATTACTCAAAATACCGTGAGCAGGTAATTATTTTTTTGAGCAAGATCTCTAAGATCGTTTTCACGGGTTTAAAATACGTTATGTATCTCGCACCTCTCGGCGCTTTTGGCGGCATGGCCTTCACGGTTGGTAAATTCGGTCTGCACACCTTGATTCCGCTCGCTAAATTAATGGGTACTGTTTACTTAACCATGTTCCTTTTCGTTTTTTTAATTCTCGGTGGCATTATGCGTTATTACAACGAAAGTATTTTCAAATTTTTAAAACACATTAAAGAAGAATTGCTTTTGGTTTTAGGAACCTCTTCATCAGAAGCAGCTTTACCATCGGTAATACTTAAACTCGAAAAAATGGGATGCAGTAAACCTGTTGTTGGATTGGTCATTCCCACAGGTTATTCCTTCAATCTCGATGGCACTTCCATTTATTTATCCATGGCCATTATTTTTTTAGCACAATTATATAATGTGCGGTTAAGCATTGGCGAAATTTTAAGCATCATTGGTATTTTAATGATCACCTCCAAAGGCGCAGCAGGCGTAACGGGAAGTGGGTTTATCATTTTAGCTTCCACGTTAACTGCCATTCATAAAATTCCACTCGAAGGACTTGCTTTTCTATTGGGAGTAGATAAATTCATGAGTGAGGCAAGAGCAATCACGAATTTAATTGGGAACGGTGTTGCAACCATCATTATATCAAAGAGTGAAGGCGAGTTTGAGAAGCCTTCGGAAAATTAAAACAATTTATCACTCATCACTTATAACTCATATCTCCGTCCCCTTTTTCTTCGACTTCGGTAAAATATTAAATTGTATACCATATGATGGAACGAAGCTGAAACCTTCAAAGGATGCAGTGCTACCACCGATCAAAGGAAATTTACCATACTTCTGATAATATGCAGCGAGCGAAAAATTAAAGAACACATATTTTTTTCCGACCTTTACATTAAAGAAAGCGCCATAAGCTCCAAAATTCATTTTTGCTTCAACAGGGTCAAGCAAAACAGGATTGACTCCGGTTTGATCGGCGATCTTGTAAATATTTTTTGGCTCTATCTTATATTTAATGAAACTGTGCGAATACATCACGCCAAACGAAAAACATCCGGTGCGTTCTTCGGGGCCAAATGATTTGCTAAAAATAATTGGAAGAGTAATATCCTTTCTCGACATCTGAAAATTAAACATCTTTTCCAGCTTATCGAACATTGGATATTTCAAAAAACGATAATTCTCCCAGGAATATTGCAAGCCAACACTTCCATACATGCCACCTTTATCCGAAGTTTGAAAGGTTTGGTTAGAGCCTAAGAACTGATACATTATATCAACCGAATGCGCTCCACCGGCTGTCCGGAATCCCATATCCAGATTATTGCCCATGCCAAAACGAAAATAAACCTCATCATTAAAAGTGATCGGATCTAAACAATAAGCCATAAATGCTGTATTGATCGCTTCCACTTGTTTGCTATAAAAAACAGTATCGCGGGTCGACATGCTTTGTGTAAGATCATAAGCTCCCTTAATTGACTTTTCAATCGGGGCCGTTGAAATATTGAAGGTGTAATTTATGCCTCCGCGAAATTGCCCCTTAGGTAATACCTTACCCGATTGCAAAATAGAACGCGGTGCATTACAGGACGCTAACATAAAAAGTAAAAGAATAAACAGGGATAGATGTCCTATTCTTAATTTATACATATATTAAATTTACGAAAAATCAAATAAGAATGCAGCATCATAATGATTGTCATTACCAATTGATACCTTTTTTAAGGAAACTTAACGTTTTTTCTTCAGCTGAGTTTTTTTGTGGCACAAAATTATATTCCCACGATGCCATGGCAGGCAAACTCATTAATATGGATTCAATTCTGCCGTTGGTCTCTAAGCCGAATTTTGTTCCTTTATCGTACACAAGATTAAATTCAACGTAGCGCCCTCTGCGGATCAATTGCCATTTTTTATTTTCTTCAGTAAATGGAAGGTTTTTATTTTTATTCATTAATGCCGTATAAATTGGTGCAAATGCCGAGCCCACATCTTTCCAGAAAGCTAAGTTATTTTCAAAACTCATTTCTTCATTTTCATTTAAGCGGTCAAAAAATATTCCGCCAATACCCCTGGTTTCTTTACGATGATTGATGAAAAAATAATCATCAGCCCATTTTTTAAACTCAGCATAATATTTTGCACTATGCTTATCACACACTTTCTTTAATTCATTATGAAAATACTTCGCGTCTTCTTCTACAACATAATGTGGAGTAAGATCAATTCCTCCTCCTAACCATTTCACACCATTGTTCATTTCAAAATAGCGAATGTTCATGTGAACAATTGGCACCATTGGGTTTTGAGGATGCAATACGATTGAAACGCCTGTAGCATAAAAATTGGGTACAGCCTCATCCCCTCGCCCTTCTCCCAAGGAGAAGGGAGCCTTAGAGGCACTATGCTCTTTCTCTTTAAATAAAAAATCGGGGGCTTTGCCATGCACCGCCGAAAACATTACGCCACCTTTTTCAATTACGGCGCCGTTCTTTATAACACGCGATCTTCCACCTCCACCCTCTTCACGGATCCAATTCTCTTCTTCAAATTTTGATTGGCCATCAGCTTCTTCAAGAGATTTGCAAATATTATCCTGCAAAGTTTTTAGCCACTCGGTTATGGCATTAACTGAACTTATCGAAGTATCTTCCTTCTTTACTTCCACCCGGTCTTGTACAATTGATAATTACTGTAATTGAAAATATAAACGCCTTTATTCTCAAAACCTGTTAGTGCATCAGGTCTAAAAAACTTAAATCTGGTATAATTACATTCGTAAGGTAATTTATCAAGTTGGTTAGCAAAATCGGGACCAACATTCTTCAAACTTTGCATGTAATATTGTGCAATATCAAAGCCTTGGAAAAAATAATCGCTCGGGTCACTTCCCATTTCGTTTTGATATTCTTTGATCAAATTGCTGTAAGCTTTTATGTTTATCAAATTGTTTTGAGATGCAAAGGTATATTTCAGTTTATTGAGATACTCCTGATCGATGTTTTCAAAACCTGTAACATTTTGCCAACCTGCAAGTACAATTTCCTTTTTATCGCTGTATACTGCCAACTGGGTTATAAAATCCGTTAAGTACACCAGATTATTAGTAAGTAAAATAACTACGTTCCTGTTTCCCGGTACATAAGCAGCTTTAAAGCCTGCAAGTCCTTTTACTTCACGCACGCTGTCCCAAACCGGTTTGTTTAATTCCTTCAGTCTTTGGTTATAATGCTGCTTAAAGGCTTTTACATAAGCAAGGTCTTTTGGCATTCCGTTATTCACGATAAAAATATTGGAATTATATTTTAATGAGTCGATGCAATATTCAACAAGCGATTCCAGCAAAGTATATTGCGAAGGGTTTACTTTTGAGGTGAGCGCATTTTTATATAAAATTTTATTTTGCTGAGTAACCGGTGAAACAACAGGAATAGAAGCGGCTTTGGCGTAGTTCGCAACCACTTTGAAACCTGAGGCATAAAGCGGACCAACGATCAAATCCAATGATTTAAAATCGATGCTTTTGCAGGTTGTTTCCAGTTTCAGTGAATCCTTATCATCCACATCGTACAATTGCAAATTCACATCGAAGTCTTTGCTTTTCAATGAATCAACTGCCCTGCGAAAACCAAGATAAAAATCGGTGGTAAGCGATTGTATCTGCGGGAAGTTTGCTTTGCTTTGCGTTAAGGTATTCACATCAATGAAATCAAGTTCTGCTAATTTGAAAGGCAAAAACAATCCCACATTATAACCTGCTTTTTTTGGTTTGGAAATTACTGAATCCTTTGGTGCTAAACTTGCAGTTGCAATTTCAGTAAAGAGTCTTTTCTTTTCGGAAATAATGATCAGCTGATCTTTTTTAATGCCACTGGCAATGTCGGGGTTTAACTCTAAAAGTTTTGCCTCTGTAACATTATACTTTTTTGAGATCGCATAAATGGTTTCTCTTTTCTCCACTTTATGATAAACGTATCGGTTGGTATCAATGATTGAAGTTGTTTTAGTTGTTGCCGCGGCAGTTTGTGAAGGGATCAGAATTTTAAGATCCTGTCCGGGTTTAAGGCCATCGATCGCTTCATCATTATCAGCGAGAATAATATTTACATCTACACCATAAATTTTTGAGATCGCGTACAGACTCTGTCCTTTTTCAACTTTATGGATGTAGTACTTTTTGTTGTTGATGGTTTGGATGTTGGTGGATTTTTCCTGAGAAAAAGAAATAAGGTAAACCAGACTCAGAATTAAAGTCAGGAACAGTTTTGAATATTTCGTTTTTAGTAAGGTCATTTTTTAAAACCACGGAGGCACGGAGAACACAGAGTTGCACAGAGGCTCAATTCATAATTCATCATTTATAATTCAACATTCATAATTCCTCTTACTCCCACTCAATTGTTGCAGGCGGTTTCGAACTTATGTCATAAACCACTCTGTTCACACCTCTAACTTTATTGATGATCTCATTGCTCATCTTTGCTAAAAATTCATATGGCAAATGGCACCAGTCTGCCGTCATTCCGTCTGTTGATGAAACAGCACGAAGCGCAACCGCGTTCTCATAAGTTCTTTCGTCGCCCATTACACCAACACTTTGAACGTTCAGTAAAATTGCACCGGCCTGCCATACCTGATTATATAAACCATGATGTTTTAATCCGTCAATATAAATGGCATCAACTTCCTGTAAAATTTTTACTTTGTCTTCGGTAATGTCTCCAAGAATTCTTATTGCTAAACCAGGGCCGGGAAAAGGATGGCGATTTAAAATATTTTCATCAAGACCAAGCGCTTTACCAACGCGACGCACTTCATCTTTAAACAAACTGCGAAGGGGCTCAACTACTTTTAGTTTCATGTAATCAGGCAAACCACCAACATTGTGATGAGATTTAATTGTAGCGCTCGGGCCTTTCACCGAAACACTTTCGATCACGTCAGGATAAATGGTTCCTTGCCCAAGCCATTTAGCATCCTTATCTAATTTCGATTCTTTATCGAACACATCAATAAATACTTTACCAATGGCTTTACGTTTTAATTCAGGGTCTGACAATCCTTTGAGCGCATCATAAAATAATTGTTTTGCATTCACACCTTTTACGTTTAAGCCCATGTGTTTGTATGAATCCAGAACGCTTTCAAATTCATTCTTGCGAAGCAAACCATTATCAACAAAAATGCAATGCAAATTTTTTCCAACAGCCTGATGCAATAACATGGCAGCAACACTGCTGTCAACACCACCCGATAATCCTAAAATAACTTTATCATCACCTAATTGTGTTTTAAGATCAGCAATTGTTGTTTCAATAAATGAAACAGGGGTCCATGAACCTTTGCAGCCGCAAATATCGTAAACGAAATTTTTGAGTAATCGTGATCCTTCTGTTGTGTGATAAACCTCCGGATGAAATTGTATGCAATAAGTTTCTTCTGCGTCGATGGCGTAAGCGGCCACTTTAACATCGCGCGTACTGGCAATAATCTTATAATTGGCAGGAATTTTTAAAATGGTATCTGCATGGCTCATCCAAACTTCTTTATCCTGAGTTAAGCCGTTAAGTAATTTATTTTTTGGATCAACTAATTCTAAATGCGCGCGACCATATTCACGTGAATTGGACTTGCCAACTTCGCCGCCGTAAAAATGGGCAAGCAATTGTGCGCCGTAGCAAACACCTAACAAAGGCAATTTACCTTTAATGTTGGATAGATCTGGCTGTGGGGCGTTTTCTTCGCGGACACTGTGAGGTGAACCGGAAAGAATGACGCCTTTAATGTTGGGGGTTATTGTTGGAACCTTGTTATAAGGATGGATCTCACAGTATACATTTAGTTCGCGTAAACGCCTGGCTATAAGCTGCGTATATTGTGAGCCGAAATCGAGGATTAAAATCTGTTCTTGCATAATAAGCAAACAAAAATACGATTAAAAACGGGTCGGAAAAGGCCAAAAACAGTGAAAAACAGGGATTTTTTAAGTATTTATAAAAAAGCTTGTTTTTTAAGGTCTGGGAACAAAAAAAGCCTCCACAATGTGAAGGCTTTGATTTTGGTCGGGGTGGCAAGATTCGAACTTGCGACCTCCTGCTCCCAAAGCAGGCGCGATAACCGGGCTACGCTACACCCCGAACTCCTCAAAATTTGAGAGTGCAAATATAATATTATTTTATTATTACTGAAAAAAGAATTTTAGCCCTTTTGGTCTCAATTTAGGGCTAGTCCCTGAAAAAAGCTTCCCGTTTATCTGTCTTTTCTTGCTATTGCTTCTGCTTTTCCTCAAGGTATTTTAATTGTGATCTGATCTTGCTTCCTCAATAAAATTAAACAATTACGAGGCAATTCCATTTCTTTAACTGTCTCAACCCTCATCCCTGAAAATTGGATGTTCAAAAAATTTAGCTTATCTTCAAATAAGTATTTTTTTTGCTTCATAGAACCACGTATTGCCATTAGAATAATAAAAATAAATGTCGTTATTGATAAATAGAACTATTGCTTTTGAATATTTAGATTCAGAAGAAACTTCATTAACAAAAGTAAGTGTGCGAAACGATGGCGTGCTTGAAATACGCTTTAAGCAGGATGAATACCAGGTGGAAGCACAGGATCAAATTGACATTCATGATGCAGTTGCACGGCTCACCAATAACGGCAAAGTTGCTTACCATGTTTTAGTAATACCCGGATTATACGGCGGAGTAAGTAAAGAGGCGCGTGAAATGGAAATGTTTGAAAGAGTCGGCTTTCAAAATCAAAATTCTCTTGCTATTGTGGTGCATAGTTTTCCGCAGCGTCTTTTTGGTAAATTATACATCTCCTTAAAAAAGAACAAGCCCAAATACCCAACCAATTTATTCGATTCAGAAGAAATGGCCATGAAATGGATCTCAAAAAATAAAGGAATTCAAAGCCCCGCAGTATAAATTACTCAGTTATTTGGACTTACCTATTCCTTAATTGAAGGGTAATTCGTCCAAATATAATATTCCTGTCGCAAGAGTAAATTATGTTATATTAGCGAGGTAAACCATGCTCAAGAACATAGTCTTTATTTTCGTTTTCATCTTGGCTCTTTTCACAAGTGCGCTGGCACAAAACCGCTCCTTAGATTCGGTTTACAAACGTTACACTAATGCGAGTTCCGACACACAAAAAGTAAATTCACTCAATGCCATGTTCTGGCATTTTAATACAAACAATTCCGATTCAGCTTTAAAAATTGCACAACAAGCATTATTACTTTCCGAAAAAATAAATTTTTTAACCGGTAAACTCACTGCCAGTAATAACATTGGCGTGATCCATTTTTATAAAGGCAATTACACACAATCGCTTAAATTTTATTTGCGTTCTGCGGCTTTGTTATCGGGGCTCAAAGAAGGCGAAGAAAAAGCAGATGTAGCCAACAAAAAATTATTATCATCAACCTATAATAACATTGGTACCATATTTTTAAAACAGAGGCAATATGCCATGGCCGAAAACTATTTCAAAAAATCCATTATTATCGATCTCCTAATTAACGATAAAAAAGGTTTGGCGAATTGTTACAACAACCTGGGTATAAAGAACGAAGAAAGCGGCAACTACGAAGAAGCCCTAAAATATTATGATAAGTCTCTGAAAATAAAAAAAGAAGCCGGAGACAGCATTGCCATTCCTTCAACACTCATAAACATGGGCGTTGTGGCCATGAATCAAAAAGACTACAAAACTGCCAAAGACTATCTTGAAAGCGCTTATGAACTGGCCCATCGTAATAATAATAAAATGGATGGGGCGCTTGCCATTATAAACCTCGGTGATGTTTTTTATGAACAAAAAAAATACAGCGAAAGCATTGGCTTTTACGAAAAGGCATTATCTATTTGTCAGAAAGAAAATTATCTGCAATACACAAGTTACGCTTTTCAAAGCATTTCATTGGCTTTTGGAAAACTAAAGAATTTCGAAAAAGCCTATGCCTTTTATCAAAGGTATACAGGCGTTAAGGACAGCATTTACAATCACGAGAATGCTAAAATGCTGAATGAACTGGCGGCGAAATATGAGAACGAAAATAAAGAGAAAGAAATAAAACTACTCACTTCCGAAAAAGGCATTCAATATCTGGAATTAAAAAAGAACAGGATCATGATCATTTCCTTTACTATTGGTTCTATTTTATTTGCCGGCTTTGGTGTATTTGTATTCTATGCCTACCGTCTGAAACGTAAAGCGAATATGGCCTTGGATGAAAAAAATAAAAAGATAGAGCAGGCTTATGCTGTTATCGAAGATAAACAAAAAGAGATCTTAGATTCCATTCACTATGCCAAACGCATACAAGCAAGTCTTTTACCCAACGAAACATTTTTTGAAAAGGAACTGGAGAGATTAGAAAAGAAAAAATAAACATCTTCTCATGTCATTTGAATTACAACCATCTCTTCAAAACGAATTCGTAAAGATCTTTCCCCTTGGAGAAAATGATCTTGAAAAACTCTATGCCGTTGCAAACGATCCGTTGCTTTGGGAACAACACCCGAATAAAGACCGGTATAAAAGAGAAGTGTTTGAAATATTCTTTAAAGGTGCTCTTGAATCGAAAGGTGCATTTTTAGTTTACGATGCTAAAACAGGTGAAGTCATTGGCAGTTCTCGCTTTTACGGCTATGATAAAGAGAAAAGTCTGATCTCCATTGGTTACACCTTTGTGAGTCGCAATTGTTGGGGCAAAGGACATAACGCTGCTTTAAAAAAATTAATGCTGGAGCACGCCTTTAAGTTCGTTGATAATGTTGTATTTCATATCGGCGCGCACAACATCCGCTCGCAAAAAGCAATTCAAAAATTAGGTGCTCAAAAAATTGCCGAACAGCAAATGAGTTATTACGGTGAACAGAATAATCTGAATTTTATTTATTTGATCGCGAAGGACTCTATTAATTCCAAATAAACCCATGTAATTATCGCTTTAAATGTTTATTTTTAGCACGATGTTATCCGCTAAAGCTCATAAATATTTTTTTCTTCTGCCTCTTTTTTACATTAGCTTTTTTACGCAGGCGCAAAACATCGATTCGCTTGTTAATGCTTTGAACAAAAGCAAGAACGATACCATCAAAATAAATATCCTGTTATCTCTGATCGAAAATGTGAGCGATGATAAAGTGTGGCCTTTGTATAATGATCAAATGCTTCAGCTTTCCGAAAAACTGTTGCAAGACAAAAACGAAAGCATAATACGAAAAGGAAAAAAAGGTTTGGCAGAGGCCTACAATAATCTTGCCTTCATTTATAATAATCAGGGCGATATTCCAAAAGCACTTGATTATTTCGGTCAAAGCCTAAAATTACAGCAGGAGGTTGGAAGTCAGCTTGGCGTTGCCGAATTGCTTGGTAATATGGGGGCCATGTATCACAACCAGAACGACATGAACAAAGCGCTTGAATATGGTCTCAAAAGCCTCGAGATACGCGAAAAGATAGGTGATAAAGAAGGCATTGCTCATTCACTGAACAATATAGGAAGTGTTTATTACAAGCAAAATAACATGCACAAATCTCTCGTATATTATGGTAAGAGCATGAAGCTTCAGGAAGAGATCGGGGATAAATTGGGAATTGCTTATTCGCTAAATAACATTGGAGGGGCCTATTTTCATGAAGGTGATATTTTTAAAGCATTGGACTATTACATCAGGAGTTTAAAGATCCGTGAAGAGATCGACGATAAGCAGGGCATTGTTGCTTCTCTTCATAACATTGGAGTGGTTTATCTTGATCTCTCTTCTAAAAAAGATGTTCCTGCAGGCGGATTATCGCATATAAAATTTAAACTCGGCAAAGCCAATAATTTGAAACTGGCGCTTGGCTATACAGATAGTTCACTCGTACTTTCGAAAAAACTTAGACTGCCTGAAAACACAAGAAATGCAGAACGACTGATCTCGAGAATTGATTCGGCCGGCGGAAATTACGCAAGCGCATTTCAACATTACAAACAATATATTATTTACCGAGACAGTATTGTAAATCAGGAAACACATCGTGCGGGAATAAAAAATCATTTAAAATACGAATTCGATAAAAAAGAAGCCATCATTAAAGAGCAACAGGAAAAAGAACGAGCCATTGCCGAAGAAAAAAGCCATTTTCAACAGATCATCATAATTGCCGTTGCGCTTGGCTTTATTATTGTGATCATCTTCGCCGCTTTTGTTTTCAGAACTTTAAAAACAACACGACTTCAAAAAACGATCATTGAAGAAAAACAGAGGGAAATATTAGACAGCATTCATTACGCCAAAAAAATTCAAACGGCATTAATGACCAATGAAAATTACATTGAGAAGAGTTTAAATAAATTATCTAAAAAATAATTGCGAGGCCTTCTTTTTTATCTCAAATCGCCTAAACCTTGTTTAGATGTTAAATTACAGGTATTTAAAAGCTGTTTTCTTGAGAAAAAGCAAAATTTTCGTAATCTTACTCTCTATTAAAAGTATTGCTAAAATATCCATTGCCTTTTTCCTTATCCTTTTAATGGCATCTTGTGGTTATACCCCAAAGATCCGTCACACAAGTTTAGTAAACATTAAGCCGATAAATGAACTTAAAAAAATCAAGATCGGCGGTGTTGAACAGTGGGTTCTCATTCGCAGCGAAAATCCTTCGAATCCTGTTTTACTGTTTTTACACGGTGGTCCGGGCACCAGCGAAATGCCGCTTCTTCGTCATTATAATAAAGACCTTGAGAAATATTATACCGTTGTGATGTGGGATCAGCGGGGAGCGGGGAAATCCAATCATGGTTCCATTCCGGATGAATCTTTTAGTTTAAATCAGATTCTTGATGATACCCATGAAATAACTCAATATCTTAAAAAGCGTTTTACGCAGCCAAAAATTTTTCTGGTAGGTCACTCCTGGGGTTCCATCTTAGGAATCATCACCATAAAAAAATATCCTGAAGATTATTATGCTTATGTTGGTATTGGACAAGTTGTGAATGCAAAAAAGAATTTACAGCTTTCATACGATACCATTAACAAACTGGCTGAGCGCAAAGAAAACAAAAAAGAGATCACCAAATTTGCTCAGTTCGATTTCAGTCGTAATATCAATGGCGATATTTTATTGAAGGACGCCATTAAAATGTACAGCTGGATAGAACGCAATGCCAGGATCTTTTATGAAAAGAATGCGCACTACCAATTGACCAAGATCACAACCTTCGCGCCTGAATTCACTGTTCGCGACAAAGCAAAATATCTTGCCGGAACCTATCGCTCAAAAAAATTATTATGGAATGACCAGTTCTTATCCATTAACTTTCTGGCAAACTCATTACAATTTGAAATTCCTGTTTATTTTGTTCAGGGCAAACACGATTTTGTTACCTGTGCAGATATTACCAAAGAATATTGTAACGCCATTAATGCCCCTTACAAAGAAATGATCCTGTTTGAGAACTCGGCCCACTGTCCGGTTTTTGAGGAACCGCAAAAATTCAATGAATTGCTGATCTCCAATGTGCTCAAGCACGCCACCCCTAAGGCTGATCCCAAAGAGATAAGTGTTAACGCCTCTAAGTAGAGGGGCTCTTCTATATTCTAAATTTTTATACCTTTAGTCTGCTAAAATCATGACTGAAGAAAAAGAATCAAAACCAAGTCCGTACCCCTGGGCAATGAACGAAAAGATCGCTCTGAGGTTTTGTGTGCTTTATTTTTCGTTATTGATCTTTCCCTGGCCACTTAATTTCATTCCGGGAACCGAGAATCTTTTTGATCATTATAATGATATCTGGTTAAAAATTGTGCCGTGGGTAGGCAAAAAATTGTTTTTGGTTGATGTTGAAGGAATAGACAGCAGCAAATATTTTTTCGTGCAAACCTTCTCGGCTCTATACATGGCACTTGTAGGAACTGCTTTGTGGTCGGTTATCGATAAAAGCCGTGAGAACTATCAGAAGCTTCATTTCTATTTCGCAAGTTTTGTTAGAATATACATGGCCTTTGAGATCCTAACTTATGGTTTTGCTAAAATTTTTCAATCGCAGTTTCCGTTTCCTGATCTTGAACAGCTTGTTGAACCCCTCGGCAATTTTTCGCCCATGCAACTTGCCTGGGCATACATGGGCTATTCGCCCGCTTATAATTATTTTACGGGTGGATTGGAAGTTCTTGCAGGACTACTTTTAATATCTCGTAAAACGAGCATGGCAGGAACATTACTTTATTTGGCTATTATGATAAATGTAGTGATGATGAATTTTTGTTTCGACATTGTGGTTAAGATCTTCTCAAGCGAATTAACCTTAATGGGAATTTTTATGTTAACTCCTGATCTGCCTCGACTTAATAATTTATTTTTCCACAACAAAGATGCCGAAGCAATTGATCTTTATCCCGTAGAACAGCATAAAACCGTGAAATTAATTCAGAAAGGTTTAAAAATTCTAATTCTTGGACCTTGCTTCATTTACAATTTCATGATCGGTTACAACAAAGCTAATGAAGCACATCACGAAGGTCCGCATCCGCCATTATACGGGATCTATTACGCCGATGATTTTAGCAAGAATCGTAAAACCCTTGAGCCTCTCAAAACCAATTGCGGCAGGTGGTACCGCCTGATCGTTCAGTATAAAAATTACGCACGATTGGAAAACATGTGCTCAAAAAAGATCTACATGAAATTAAATGTTGATTCAGTTCACAAAACCGGAACAATGATCAACAGCAAAGACAGCACTGATATCTTTCGTTTCAATTACAGTGTTCACATAAAAGGACATATGATCATGTGGGGCATACATAATTTTGACACCATAACGATAGGTTTTACCAGAGTTAACCAGGATAGTTTTTTATTGAAGAAAAAAATATTTCACTGGGAATGATTCCGGTTGGCAAGCTTAGGATGACAGTTTAAGGTTTGAAAGTTTAAGTTTTTGAGTATGAAAAAAAGAAAATTAGGAAATACAGATCTGGTGGTTAATCCGCTTTGTTTAGGAGCTAATGTTTTTGGCTGGACCATTAATGAGAAAAGTTCGTTTGAAATACTGGATGTTTTTTTTGCCAGCGGTTATAACTTCATTGACACTGCCGATGTTTATTCGCGCTGGGCAAGCGGCATTGGCGGCGAATCAGAGACCATTATTGGAAAATGGATGAAGCAAATAAAGAACCGCGACAAAATGATAATTGCCACAAAAGTAGGCATGGATATGGGTGAAGGACCAAACATTTCGAAGAAGTATATTTTAAAAATGGTGGACAATTCTTTGCGTCGTTTACAAACCGATTACATAGATCTGTATCAAACGCATGTGGATGATAATATAACTCCGGTTGAAGAAACTTTGGAAGCTTATCATGAATTAGTTAAAGCCGGTAAAGTAAGATGGATAGGCGCTTCTAATTTATCTCCCAAAAAATTGCAAGATTTTTTAGAAGCCAGTGCAAAAAATAATTTTCCACGCTACGAAACATTTCAGCCCTTGTATAACTTATACGATCGCGAAGTGTTTGAAAAAGAACTCGAACCCATTTGCCACGAAAATAATGTGAGTGTAATCAATTATTATTCTTTGGCGGCAGGATTTCTTACCGGAAAATATAGAAGTGAAGCAGATCTTTCGAAAAGCGTGCGAGGTGCGAAAGCGAAGAACTATTTGAACGAAAGAGGGCTTTCTATCTTAAAAGTATTGGATGAAGTAGCAAAAGAATACGAAACAACCTGTGGCAACATTGCAATTGCCTGGCTTAATTCCAAACCAAGCATAGGTGCACCAATTGCCAGCGCAACAAGCATTGCTCAGTTAAAAGATATTTTGTTTGCAAGCAGACTGCAATTAAAACCTGAAACGCTTAAGAAACTGGATGAAGTAAGTGAATGGAAATAAATTGATATTGAATCAAAGAAAGATCTGGAACGAAATTATTTTGTAATAGCTTTTTTATCGTTGTACTTAACGCTCTTATCCAAAACTCTTTTACAATTGTCTTTTAGGTCTTTTACATTGATGGCTTTTATATCTTGCCAAGCAAAAGGATAATATAATATTTCGGTGGAGGTTTTTTCTACCATGATAAATCTGAAAAGATCATCATCGTTCTCAATAACCATCATCTCCTTGTAACCGTTCTTGTGACTCTGTATTTTAATAAGGTAAGGACAGTCTGCTTTATTCTGTTTGTAAATGAATAAAGTATAATCTTTATAGTTTTCAGTATTAAGTAATACCTCATCGTACTTCGCCATATTGTTCATTGGATAAACAAGCAGCGAAATAAATAAAGTAAGTATTAATAATATTCTGTTCACCTTTTTCAATTAAAATTTGATTTACCCAAGGTATTACAAAAAAGGGCAGAAAATTTAGGTATTTATTCACCAAAACATAATTTAACAAGCTTTACCTAAAAGGCTAAAGTTTCCTATTTATATGATTTTCATGTATTTACAAGAACGGAAAGATCGATTCACGAGGCGCTGTTTAAAGGATATAAACAAATGCCATTATTTGATCGATCATTAATTTATATTCACTGGCTAATACTTATGCAAATTAATTGAACCTAATGAATAAATCTCCACAAGAAAAACACACATTTACAAAATATCAGATCTTCGTTATTGCCATTCTTGCTATTTTACAATTCACCATCATTTTAGATTTCATGGTGCTATCGCCATTGGGAGCAATTCTTTTGAAAGAATTACACATCAGCACCTCCCAATTTGGTTTAGTTGTTTCGGCGTATGCATTTAGTGCCGGAGCATCGGGATTACTAGCCGCAGGTTTTGCGGATAAATTCGATCGTAAAAAATTATTGCTGTTCTTTTACATCGGTTTTCTATTAGGAACTTTTTTATGCGCCATTGCTCCTACATACGAATTCTTGTTAGGCGCCCGCATTGTAACCGGAATTTTTGGCGGGGTAGTTGGCTCCATAGGTTTTGCCATCATTACCGATCTCTTTAAAATGGAAGTTCGCGGTCGCGTAATGGGATTTGTAATGATGGCGTTTGCCGCATCGCAAGTATTAGGTTTACCAATTGGTTTATTACTGGCCAATAAATTCGGATGGCACTCTCCTTTTTGGATGATCTGCATATTTGGAGTAATAGTTGGTGTCTTCATTGTGATCTATATGAAACCAATTGATGAACATTTAAAATTAAAGTCAGATAGAAATCCTGTTCAACATTTAATAAAAACGCTTACTACAAAAGATTACATTCAGGGATTTGTTGCAGGCATTTTATTATCAACCGGAGGATTCATGTTAATGCCTTTTGGAAGCGCGTTTAGCACAAACAATTTAGGTTTAACAATGGATGATCTGCCAATTGTATATGGCGTTACCGGAATATGTTCAATAATGTTTGGACCCTTAATGGGAAAATTGAGTGATAAAATTGGCAAATATCCTGTATTTATAATCGGTACAATTTTAGCTATGATTATGGTAACTTTTTATACTCGGCTTGGAGTAACACCTTTATGGATCGTTATTGCATTGAACGTAGTTCTATTTGCAGGAATTTCAGCACGCATGATCTCGTCACAAGCTTTAGCCTCTGCAATTCCGAGTCCGCAAGACAGAGGTGCTTACATGAGCATTAACTCATCCATTGCGCAAATTTCGGGCGGCATTGCATCTGCTTTTGCGGGAATGATAGTAATACAAAGACCCGATGGCATCTTAGAGCGCTACGATGTTTTAGGTTATGTGGTATTAGCGTCAATGGTAATTGCAGCTTTCTTAATGTATGGGGTTAACCAAATGGTAAAACGTAAATTGGCTGAGCAAAATTCGAAACCATAAAAACTTATTTTCTGTTATGATTGAATTCATTGCCATACTTGAAAAATTTGGAAAGAAAGGTGAAAAAACCGGTTGGACCTATATTGAGATACCTGCCAAGATCGCTAAGAAAATAAAGCCTGATCAAAAAACATCATTCCCTGTTAAAGGAAAAATTGATACGCACGTTTTAAAACAAGTAAGCATTTTACCAATGGGCGAAGGTAATTTTATCATGGCGATCAATGCAAGCATGCGCAAAGGAATTAAAAAGAACATTGGAGAAAAAGTTGCCGTAAAACTTGAAGAAGACAGATCATCTTTCAACTTCTCTGAAGATTTTATCTTATGTCTTAATGAAGATAAACATGCCAAAACTTTTTACGATTCACTGCCCGGCTCACATCAAAAATACTATTCAAAATGGATAGATAGCGCCAAAACCGATGCTACCAAAGCTAAACGCATTGCGCAAGCAATAAATGGGTTTAAAATGAAAATGGGTTATGCAGAAATGCTGCGCTACTACAGAGCAAACAAATTATAGCAGGTTACCGCCCCCAAGGTACCATTCACCGACTAACTGCCCATAATCACCTATTTGACCTTGTACACTCTTGGCAACCACTGTACATTTGATAAAAAAACAAACAAAATGGAAAATACAGAAATAAATAAAGAGAACAACGAAGATGTTTGGAAGGATTGGGAGAGATCTCACAGGAGAGGAAAAATTATCGGGGGCATTTTTGTTGTATTGGCCGGTTCGCTTTTTTTAGCAAGAGAACTTGGCGCGCAATTACCCGAATGGTTATTCACCTGGCAAATGCTTTTAATTGCAATTGGTGTTGTTAGTTTAATAAAGCATAGGTTCAGAAAAGCAGGTTCGTTTATACCAATAGCAATAGGAGGTATATTTTTGGTGTCTGAATTTTATCCTGCCATGGCCATTAAACCATTATTGTGGCCAATATTAATTATCATGATCGGATTCTTTATCATTTTTAAACCACGCCGTAATAATTGGAGAAAATGGTCGAGACACAACAGGAGATGGCAAAGACACGGACACAGAGGCTGGGCAGATTACGATAAATATTCTAATTGTTACAAAGAAGGTGTACCGAGTAACGAAAATTTTATTGAAGCCGCTGTTGTTTTTGGAGCTGTACAAAAAAACATCATCTCGAAAGAGTTTAAAGGCGGCAACATTTCTGTGGTATTTGGAGGTTGCGAGATCAATTTAACGCAAGCCGACTTTACCGGATCAGCTACACTTGAAATAAGTCAGGTGTTTGGAGGAACAAAATTAATTATACCCCCTAATTGGAAATTACAATCAGATTCGGTATCCGTTATAATGGGAAGTATTGAAGATAAACGCACTGTTCAACATAATTTACAGGATAGCGATAAAATTTTAATACTTAAAGGCGACGTAGTATTAGGTGGCATTGACATAAGAAGCTATTAACCCCGTAGGACAAATGTCCGGCGGGGTAAAACCCGTAGGATTTTGAGTGTTGGGTCAAAGTCTTATGCGTATAAAAAATCCAACCGGCTAAATAAATTAAAACATAAGATCATGATCAGATACATTGCAAAATTGGTTTTCAATATCAACATCGATAAAGGAAAACACAACTCACAGTTTGATGAACAAACCCGACTCATTGAAGCGAAGAACTTAGAAGAAGCTTTTTTTAAGGCAAGGAAGATCGGGAAAAGTGAAGAGGTAGAATTTACAAATAACGAAAGCAAAACCGTTAATTGGAAATTCATTGATGTTTCTAACCTATATGCCTTAAATGATGTTAAGGATGGAGAACAGATCTATTCAACCACTCACGAAAGTGAAGATGCCGGTTCGTTCATACAGTTTATTCGTCAGAAATCGATGTTAATTCAGGCAAAAAACTTAACTTTTGCCTAAATATTATTTTTGAATAAACCGTTTCAATACTCCAAATTTCAACAGCTGATCATGTTCATGGCATGGTGGCTGTTTTGGGGCGCAGCACAAACTGTTGTTTTACACCGTTTAAATTTAGGTTGGAAAACATCGTTCATTGATTCTGCGGTCTCTACTTTACTTTTAGCAGTCATTAGTTTTTCGGTAATGAATCTTTACCGTTACTACCAGCCCGGAAAAACAAATCAACTTTACCGGTTCATTTACTGGCTTGGTTTTTCGGCTGTTTATTGTGTCGCACTAAGATGGATACTCAGTTCGATCTTCAAAAATGACGCTTCTTACCTTGATTTTCTAAATCGATCAATGCCTATTCGTTTTGCATTTTCGCTCTTGATCACTTCTTTCATTACGATCTTAAATTGGCTTTTAAATTTTATTGCTGAACAAAATCAAAAAGAAAATAAACAGAACGAAATGGAAGCTTTAATGCGTGAAGCGGAATTATCTAAATTACGCCAACAACTTCAACCCCATTTTTTATTCAATAGTTTAAATTCAATAAGCGCTTTGGTGGGAAGTAAGCCAAACGAAGCCAGAAAAATGGTGCAGCAACTTTCCGATTTCCTCAGAGGAACTTTAAAGAAAGATGATCAGCAATTGGTAACATTAAAAGAAGAGCTCGATCACCTGAATTTATATTTAGAAATAGAAAAAGTAAGATTTGGTCATCGCTTAAATATTGAAATAAATTCTTCCGGCGAAAGCGACATTTGCACCCTGCCCTCTTTATTATTACAGCCCATTGTAGAGAACGCCATTAAATTTGGATTGTATGACAACACCGGCGACATTATCATTCGCATTGATTCAAAAAAAGAAAACGGCAATTTGATCATAGAGGTTCAAAATCCTTTTGATCCCCAAACTGTAAGTGCAAGCAAAGGATTGGGCTTTGGATTGAATTCGGTGCAAAGAAGATTATTTCTTATTTATTCAAGGCATGATCTTTTATCGACCTCAAAAAAAGAAACCACATTTAAAACCCAATTAAAAATACCTCAATAGGCATGCAAAAAATAATTATCATAGATGATGAACCTCTTGCGCGGGGTTTGGTTCAGGAATATCTTGAGTCGCACAAAAATTTTGAGGTAATTGCCCAATGCGGCGATGGGTTTGAAGGTGTTAAAGCCATTACAAAACACAAACCCGATCTTGTTTTTTTAGACATACAAATGCCCAAGATAAATGGTTTTGAAATGCTGGAACTATTGGATGAAATGCCCTCTGTAATATTTACAACCGCCTTTGATGAATTTGCCATAAAAGCTTTTGAAGCCAACGCCATTGATTACTTATTGAAACCATTCAGTAAAGAACGTTTTGATGTGGCCATAGAAAAATGGCGCGCAAAAAGATCAGATGTTCACCAAAAAGAATTAGCTCCCATTTTAGAGAACACCAATAAACAACCCGAAGAAAAAAACAGGATTGTTGTTAAGAACGGAAGCGATATAAGGATCGTTCCGGTTAACGAAATTTTTTACATTGAAGCTTACGATGATTATGTGAAAATTTTTACGAAAGATTCTTACTTTCTGAAAAAGAAAACCATGAACTACTATGAAGAGATCTTGGACCCTTCTGTTTTTTTCAGAACACATCGCTCTTTCATTATTAACTTGCAACAGCTTACCAGAATAGAACCCCTTGAAAAGAATACTTATTTGGCTCTATTAAAAAACGGTAAAAAAATTCCAATTAGCCGTACCGGTTATTCTAAGCTAAAAGAAGTGTTGGGCATTTAGCCTCAGTTTATTAGCTCAAATTCAAGGTTAATTGTTTAATTTTTAGACAATTGAAAAGCTTTTTTGTATCTTTAGCTGAATTTAAAAACCATTCACATGAAAAAACTTTACACTTTTATTTTACTTTGTTCTCTTGTTAATATTGGCAATGCGCAAATAACTTTAACAAAAGCTTTTAACGAACCAGTTGTTGGCGACGCTGAGCGAAAAAAAGGCTTTGATACAACATCGGCAATGCCAATAAATACTGGCCTTAATCAGGTATGGAATTTCACCAGTTTAACAACTAACACTAGTTTAGTTGTATCTACTTCCTACACCACACCATCTTCTTTAACCGGCAGTAGCTCATATCCTGCTGCAACCATTGGTTCAACAGATGGTGGAACAAATAACAACTTTTACAAAGCAACCTCTACCCCAACTACCCAATATGAAGCTTTAGGAATTAAAGCAAATACCCTTACCATTACATTTACCAATTCAGCGGTAATGGCGGTATGGCCCATAACAATGGGTTATAGTAACACCGATGCTATTGGGGGAAGTATTTCTGCTAGCACATTATCAGGCACTTTTAATGGAAATGTTGTAACAAACGCAACGGGTACAGGAACAGTAATGTTGCCGGGTGGTGTTACCTTTACCAATTGCCTTCAGGTAAAATCAAAACAAACATTGAATGCAAGCTTTTTGTTTGGTCTTGTAACTCTTACAGTTGGCATTACTAGCTACGAGTATTACCACTCCTCTCAAAAATTTCCGATCTTAACGCACAATGTTACATCCATAACTTCTGCAACGGCTACTTTAAACAGTACTGTAACTGCAGTTAGCATTAACAATGATGTCTTTACCGGAATAAAAGAAAATTCAAATTCCATTTCTTCTTTGAATATTTATCCTAATCCTGCAACTAACCAGTTTGCGGTTAGTTTGAACAATCAGAATGCAGAAACTGTTTCAGTTCAGATAATGAACAGTTTAGGTCAGGTTGTTAAAACTGTAGACTTAGGAAATACTAAAGGCGAACTTAATACCTCCGTTGACGTGAGAAACCTTAGCGCAGGCCTCTACCATGTGAAAACAACAATGGGTAACAGTACTTCTGTTAAAGAACTGATCATTCAATAAGTAGATCACTTTTAATTAAAGCCGTCATGATCAGTCGTGACGGCTTTTTTTTGTACTTTTACCACGCTATTTAATAGCCAGGCCTTATGAAAAATAAAAGATGGATGCTTTTCCTGATCATTCTGTTCCCCTCCACGTTCTGGATCATATTGGAAATGACAACCATCAATTCCAAAAAATTAAATTATTTCGGCCCCAAGCAAGCTAATGGTAAAGACACGGTTTATTACAATTTACCGAATACTGCATTTTACCAGGCCGATAAAGAGAATAAATTATCATTGAAACAATTTGATACTACTGCATATCCCGTTCTGGTACTTTCATTCATAAAACCCAAATACGAAAAAGACGGTTTTCGAATCGGCGGATTAAGTGATTACACTCAATATAAAAAGGACGACATCGAAAAATTACCCATACTATTGATCTATCCTAAAAACGGTTCGGTAAATACCGTTGAAAATAATTTAAAAGACAGTTTGAACTTCAGCCTGAACAACATTGAACAATGTTATTGGAAAGCCTCGTCATTCGACAGCATTAACGTTCGTTATTTTATGTCGAAACCTTATTACATCGATTACAGTTTTTTTGTGCTGCTTGATAAACAAAGGCGGATCAGAGGTTATTACGATGGGCGTTACGTTGCCGAAATAAAAAGATTATTGGGGGAATACCGCCACTTAAGGATCAAGGAAGAAAAAAAGAACCTGATCAAAGAAAATGAAATTAAAGACAAATCCAATGAATAAACTTTTCGTTTTTACACTTAGTGTTTTTTTATTTTCATTTTGCTCTGAAGAAAAAAAAACAGACGAAGCCAAAAAATTCTTATTACCTGTTTTAGGTGAGAAAAAACTGACGGATACAAAAGGTACCGACACCATTTATCATAGCGTAGGTGCTTTCAAATTAATTAATCAGTATCGCGATACAGTTTCTGAAAAGAACATTGAGAACAAAATTTATGTAGCCGATTTCTTCTTTGCGACCTGCCAGAGCATTTGCCCGCAAATGAGCACGCAATTGATACGCGTACAGAATGAATTTAAAAACGATAATGATTTTTTGATCCTTTCTCATACAGTAAACCCTGCCCACGATACTGCTGAAGTATTGAATATGTATGCCGGAAAATATCAAGCCATCAAAAACAAATGGCATTTTTTAACGGGATCCAAAAAAACAATTTATAATTTAGCCAAAGACGATTATCTGGTAAATGCACTGGAAGACGACGGTACACCGGAGGGCTTTTTACACAGTGAACTTTTTTTACTGATAGATAAAGCCAAACGTATTCGCGGAATGTACGATGGTACTGACAGTGTTCAGGTAAATAAACTAATTGCCGATATTAAATTACTTAAGACCGAAAAATAAATTCCGGTTTATGGATTGATGATCAATTTGGTCATCTTACTTGCAGAAGTAGCATCCGAAATCTTTACGTAATATGTTCCACTTTTAAGGTCAGAGCTGTTCAGTTTGTTTTCGCCAACTTCCAGATTCTTTTTTGCAACCATTACACCAAGTGCGTTATAGATCTCTAATGTAGTGGCGCTTGAGTTACTATTAACAGTAAACACATCTGTAGCCGGATTCGGATAAATCGAAACCTCATCCACGCTCGCGGCAATAAGTTTACAATTGCTTACCGCAATTATTTCAGAGTATTTTGATTCAGAATTAAAATCGGTTTGTTTGATACGGTAATAAACTGTTTCAGTAAAACGTTGTTTATCTGTGAATTTATAATCATTCACCTGAGTTGAATTTCCGGCTCCTTTAACTCTTCCGATAATTTCCCAGTCATATGTATTATTGCTGCGTTCAATGGTAAAGAAATCGTTGTTTGTTTCACTGATCGTTTTCCATTTAAGATCAACCACATTCTCAACATTACATTCGCCGGTGAAAGAAATTAACTCGATCGGTAATACAGAAATAAAAGAAGGACATGCCGCTACCCAGCCTGAATTACAACCGGTGTTGGTACAGGTCAATGTTAAATATGTTCCGGTTGATGATACAGTTACTGCCACATCTCCATAAGATCCTGAGCCGGTGTATGGCCCAAGCACTAATCCTGCCGCACTCATGCAAACCGGACCGCTTGTTGACAAAGTTCCGCCGGTTCCGCCGGTTTGAGAAATGGTGGTATTTTCAGGTGCAGTATTTACTGCGATCATTTTTATAATTGTTGTTTTAACCGGCGAAGAAAAAGTGAATGAAATAAATCCGGTACAGCTTGCTCCATCCCAAGGATTTGTTGTTGCAAAAGACGCAGCATTACATGGCGCAGGACCTGCAATATATCCGGAAGAGGTAGAACCATTAAGCGTACAAACTATTCCGCCAACGGCAGGACATACTACCGGCGTAGCAGCCATCGGTGAATTAGGAACTGTTTTATAAGAATCAGGTCCCAAAACATCATTAGTGATATTTTTCAAAATACCGGCAGCATTAGTTTCGTAAACCCAGACATAATGATCAACTCCTAATTTTAGTCCGCTTAATTCAACTTCATTACCAATGCCTTTGTAAACAACATAAGAGTTATCAATATTTGATCCTTTTCTAAATTCGGATTGAGGAGCATAGCTATCAAAATTAGTTGGAACAGGTTCTGTAGAATTTTCACTTATTACAACCAATACTGCTACGTTGCTATTTCTGTTCCATTTTATATTTTGCTTTGAATCCTTTGCGGTAAATGTATAAGGAATGTTCTTTTCGTTTTTTATTTGAGCCAAAGAAAAATCAAAACTCAATAGGGTTAAGAAAAGAAATAAAACCTTTTTGAAACCAATTTTAGAATTGTAGATTTTATTCATCGTGGGGATAATTTTTGCTTAAAAGTAAGTTCAATTAATACACTAAAGTATAACATTTCACCTGATAAAAAAATCGAGAAACCTGAATCGGTTTAGGTTAGCCGTGAACGGTCTCGCTTTTGCCGTAGTTTTTCACTACTTCGCTCTCGTGGCTGAGCCATTGCTCCCAACGCTTATTCACATCTTCTACGTCATTCCCATATTTTCGGGCAAAGCCTAAAAACGTGGTGTAATGGTTGGCTTCGCTGATCATTAATTCACGATAGAATGATCTTAACTCCTCATCCTTTATGTTCTCGGAAAGTACTTTAAAACGTTCACAGCTTCTTGCCTCGATCATAGCTGAAAATAAAAGCCTATCAATGAGTACAATTTCTTTAACATGACCTTTGCGCATGAATTTATACAATTCATTTACGTATTGATCCTTACGTTCAAAACCAAGTTTCAATCCCCGCTCCTTTATTTTTTGATGCACCATTTCGAAATGGGTCAATTCTTCTTTCGCTAAACTCAATAATTCATTTACCAGATCAGAATGGTATGGATAACTAACCACAATGGAGATAGCATTGGTAGCAGCTTTTTGCTCGCACCAGGCATGATCCGTTAAAATTTCTTCGATGTTCTTTTCAACGATGTTTACCCAGTGTGGATCGGTTTCTAATTTTAAGCCTAACATTTTAAAGTTTAAGGTTGGAAAGTTTAAGGTTTAATTTTGTGCAAAAGAACAACATTTTCAACATGCGCTGTTTGCGGGAACATATCTACAGGTTGTACTTTAATGATCTTGTATTGGTGTGCCATTAAAGCAAGATCGCGGGCCTGAGTGCTGGGGTTGCAACTTACATATACTACTTTTTCAGGAGCGGCATTCAGGATCACCTTCACTACATCTTCGTGCATGCCCGCGCGAGGCGGATCAACGATCATCACATCCGGTTTACCGTGCTCTGTAATAAACGCATCATTCAAAACATCTTTCATGTCGCCGGCAACAAAAAAAGTATTATCAATATTATTTATTTTTGAATTCTCAAAAGCATCTTTCACCGCATCCTCTACATATTCGACACCAATTACTTTTTTACAATTACGTGCCACAAAATTGGCTATGGTTCCGGTACCCGTGTAAAGATCGTAAACCAATTCGTTTCCTTTCAATCCCGCAAAATCTCTGGTGATCTTATATAAATTATAAGCTTGTTTTTAATTGGTTTGATAAAAAGATTTGGCCGAAATTTTAAATTTCAAACCTTCCATCTCTTCATAAATAAAAGAGCGACCGTTGTATGTTTTTATGTCTGTTCCTTCAAAACTATCATTTGCCTTGGCATTATGAACGTATTGCAAAGAAGTGATCTGAGGAAACTTTACTTCCATCTCATCCAGTAATGCGAACAATTCTTTCTCTAACCAATCATATACCGAAACAACAACCATAACTTCTCCAATGCCGGTGGTGCGGATCATCAAAGTTCTGAAAAAACCACCTTTATCTTTAATATCGAAAAAAGTGAGTCCGTGTTTATAAGCATAGTCTCGAATAAAATTTCGGATCTGATTACTGGGTTCAGCCTGTAAATGGCAATGATCTATGTCAAGCACTTTATCGAAGCGACCGGGAATATGAAATCCTACCGCGTTCTTATTTTCAACTTCTGTACCACTTTGAATTTGTTCTAGGGTTAACCACTTTTTATTGGAGAAAGAAAACTCTAATTTATTTCTGTAAAAATATTGTTCTTCATTTGCGAAAATGGGAGTGATCTCAGGAATATCCAGATGACCAATTCTAACCAAAGCATCGTAAACAAATTTCTGTTTAAAATGAAGTTGGGCCTTATAATTCAAATTTTGCCATTTACAACCACCACAAGTACCATAATGTTTACAAGCCGGCTCGGTTCTGTTCTCAGATGGTTTTTTAATGGCAACAACCTTCCCTTCTGCCCATTTGCTCTTTTTCTTAAAGATCTGAACATCTACAATGTCTCCGGGTACTGCACCTTCGCAAAAAACCACCATTCCTTCATGCCTGGCCACTGCTTTTCCTTCGGCAGAAGTGTCGATGACCTCAAGGTCGGGTAATACAATATTCTTATTAACTTTGCCCATAATTACAAGGGTTCAAAGATATCTAAATTTCCGCGAACTGAGAGCTAAAAAGAGACAATGCAGCGCTATTTCCTACAAATTCAATATAAAGGCACCAAGTATAACGGCTGGCAGATCCAGGATAATACGCCCGATACTATTGAACAGGTGTTAGAGGAAAAGCTGAGCATGATCCTCCAGGAAAAAATTGACCTTATTGGCTGCGGGAGAACGGATACCGGAGTTCATGCAAAAAAATATTTCGCACATTTCGATACAACAGCAACTGATCTTATATCTGATAAAAAAAATCGGCTATATAAATTCAATACCGTTTTGCCTGAAGATATTAGCGTGGTCGACATTTTAACAGTGAAAGATACTGCTCACGCTCGCTTTGATGCCACCTCGCGTACCTATCACTATTACTTACATCAGCAAAAAGATCCCTTCATCGGAGAATCATCCTGGTTCCTTTATGGAGATATTGATTTTGAATTGATGAACAAAGGCGCAGATCTGTTATTGCAAACATCCGATTTTACCAGTTTCAGTAAACTCAGCACTTCTGCAAAAACCAATATTTGTAAAGTAACTTATGCGCGCTGGGAAAAAATAAATGAGAACGAATGGCGCTTTGTAATTACCGCCGATCGCTTCTTAAGAAACATGGTGCGCGCCATTGTAGGAACACTAATTCAATTAGGCAGGCAAAAAATCACCATCTACGATCTTAAAAAGATAATTGAAGATAAAGACCGCAACGAGGCAGGAATGTCGGCACCGGCCTGCGGTTTATTTTTAACTGACATTATTTATCCGAAAGAAATTTTCATTGAGTAAAGCTGAACCAAATAAAGGCCTGAATGTTTCATTGATAAAACGCATTTTATCGTATACAAAACCGTATAAAAAACAATTTTTTGCTGCCCTGGCTTTAACTTTGGCGCTTGCCTCATTGGCAATTGTTCGTCCGCTTTTAATTAACAAAGCCCTAAACGATTTTGTAATTAACAGCAAAGATCTTTCGGGATTGAATACGATCGGTTGTTTGATCTTAGCAACTTTAATTGTTGAAGCCTTACTTCAATTCAGCAATATTTATCTCACCAGTTTATTAGGACAAAGCATTGTAAAAGATCTGCGCACTCACGTTTACAAACACATTGTAACGCTCAAAAGTTCTTATTTTGATAAGACACCCGTTGGAACGCTTGTTACGAGAGCCATATCGGACATTGAAAGTTTAAGTGATGTTTTTTCACAAGGCTTCATTGTAATAAGCGGAGATATTTTAATGCTACTTATTTTTGTGATCGTGATGTTCATAAAGAACTGGGTACTTACCTTAATTGTACTTTGTACAGTACCACTTTTATTAATTGCCACAACTCTTTTTAAGAACGGGGTTAAAAAAACATTTGCCGAAGTACGAAACGCGGTGGCTTCATTGAATGCATTTACTCAGGAACACATCACGGGAATGCGCATCGTACAATTATTTAACCGCGAAGAAGAAGAGTTAGAAAAATTCAAAGAAATAAATGATAAACACAGAAAGGCAAACATTCGTTCGATCTGGTATTACTCGATCTTCTTTCCGGTGGTGGAGATCTTATCAGCCGTTGCCATTGCTGCTTTGATCTGGTTCATTGGAGCCAACAAAAACACTTACAATGTTGGCTTGGGCGACATCACTTTTTTTGTGATGATGGTGAACATGTTATTTCGACCCATTCGTTTACTCGCCGACCGTTTAAATACCTTGCAGATGGGTATTGTAGCCGCAGAGCGGGTTTTTAAGGTAATTGATTCTGATGAAATAATTGAAGACAAAGGAACCGTTACGTTCAGTAACATAAAAGGTTCGGTTGAATTTAAAAATGTGTGGTTTGCCTATAACAATGATAATTTTGTTTTAAAGGATGTGTCATTCAAAATTAATGCCGGCGAAACAGTAGCATTAGTTGGCGCAACAGGTGCCGGAAAATCAACCATCATTAATTTACTAAGCCGTTTTTATGAGATAAATAAAGGTGAAATTTTAGTGGATGAAATTAACATCACTAACTATCAGCTCGAAGAATTGCGAAAAAATACCGGCGCTGTTTTACAGGACGTACATTTATTTAATGATAGCATTTTTAACAATATTGCTTTGCACAATCCTAAAATTACTTTAGAAGAAGTTATAAAGGCCTCGAAACAAATTGGTCTGCACGAATTCGTGAACTCCTTGCCGGGAGCATACAATTACGTGGTTAAAGAGCGGGGCGTTAGTTTATCGGCCGGACAAAGACAATTGATCGCTTTTATAAGAGCTTATGTTTACAATCCTAAATTATTCATTTTAGACGAGGCAACGGCCACCATTGATTCGCACACTGAACAACTCATACAAACTGCAACCGATCTGATCACTAAAGGAAGAACTTCAATAATTATAGCTCATCGTTTATCTACCATTAAGAACGTAAATAAGATCATTGTGTTTGATAAGGGCGCAATTGTTGAGCAGGGAACGCAAGATGAGTTAATTGCACACAACGGGCATTTTAAGAGATTGTATGAATTGCAGTTTGCGGAAACGGTCTAATTATTTGCCCAATCTTCCCTTTTCCTCAGAATTACTGCTTACATCGCGCTCCTCAACTTTTGTTTTTCCAAAAATATAAGTTATCGCTACTTTGAATCGTCGCGAATCATTTGTGGCGGTTATCTTCCAATCTTGGCCTGGTAATTTAATCTGATTGTTGCCTTGCATAGTGAAAAAGATATCATCCACACCAACCACAACATTCAGTTTCTCGTTCAAGAAGGATCTCTTAAGGGCTAATGAAACCGCCCAGCGCGGGTAATTATACCAAACACCGATGTAACGCGGACCGATATATTTACCGTTCAATTCAATTTTTGTTTTCTTTTTAACCAAAAATGTACTGGTCAAATTAGCAATTGAAAAATAACCGCGAGAATAATAATTCAATCCGTTGATGTTCCCGAAATATTCTGAGTAGGATGCGCTTCCGTTAAAAGAGATCATCCACCATTTTGTTATTTCGTTTTGAAAAAAAAGTGAATAAGCAAATTCAAAACATCGATCCAGATTTTGCACATAAGCAATAGTTTCTCTTGTAGAATCGTTTTGTAAGGTAAGATCCAATTGGTAATTCTTTACATTTTCGTAAGAGATCGCATTCGATAAAACTCCTTTGTAGGTGTGCGACAATTCTATCGTGTTGGAATACTCAGGCAATACATAAGGATTTCCCATGTTTGCCATGAATATACTGCTCCGAGATTTATAGGGATTGAATGAATTATAATTCGGCCGATTAATTCGTTTGTTGTAATTCAGTTGCAGACTGTTATTTTCATTCGGATTAAATTCAATACTTCCCACAGGAAATAAATTAAAATAGTTTCGAGTATAATTAGCGTTGCCTGTTCTGTTCTTTGCCAGGATATGTGTGTTCTCACCTCTCAAGCCTGCCTGTAAATTAAATTTACCGACCTCTCTTTTTGCATTAAGATAAGCACCCGACAATTGTTCGGAATAAGAGAATTTATTGCTAAAATTGGTATCTAAAATAAAATTTCCGCTTACGTTGTCCTGATTTTTCAAATTATAATCACTCACCATGATCAGATCAGAACCTTTTACACCACCTTCAAGAATTAAACCCTTTGCAAATACTTTTTGCAGGTCGGCTTTTGAAGTAAGAACATTGCAGGTAATGGTATTGCTCTGGGTGTAATTGAAAGGTTGAAACACATGCTTTCCTGAATTATCAAGAAAGTTATTCTCACTTTTTCCGTCATAAATATCATAATTAGGGGCGTAATCCACCGAAAAAACAAACTTAGTTCCCAGCGTATCAAACAAATGTTCTGCGTTAAAATTATAATTAGAATAGTGCCACGGATTTGGCATATATGAATAGAATTCCAATTGATTATAACCTAAAGCAGTATCGCTAATGGAAGTAGCTCCTTTATTATCTTCATACTCCAAGCCTCCATCACTGTTCACTTTAACACCTATTGTGTTCTTTTTGTTAATGTACCAATCCAAACCTGCCTGAACGTGATAAAATTTTCCACCCTCATTATTATTCATTCTTTGATCCATTTCGGAAGTAAAAGAATCGTAAACAATTTTTTTATTGAAGTGATGGTCGTGGTGGGTCTTATCCTTCTGTAAACCAAAATTACTGAAGAAAGCCAGCTTTTTTGATTTGTGGTTCAGTGAAATTGAGGGGATATGATAAGCATAAAAGCCTTGAGAATAATTATAACTTACTGATCCACTCGTACCGGTTAGCTTAATTTTTTTAGTTCTGATGTTTATCATTCCGCCGGTTCCTGAAGCATCGTATTTAACGGGTGGGTTTTTGAGGATCTCTATTTTTTCAATATTTGATGCATTTAAACCTTTCAACAAATTGATCAGCTGTTTGTTTGACATTTGCTGTACCCTATCATCGATCATTACCTTCACTCCGCTTCTGCCTTGGATCAAAATGTTATCGTCTTCATCAACGGTAACACCTGGCAATTTAAACAACAGATCGTAAACCGAATTGCCTGCAGCTAAAGGACTATCTTCAATGTTAACTGTTATATTCCCATTTTTGAATTCAATGCTTTTTTTGATGGCTGTGATGCTTACTTCATTTAAGTTAATGCCTTTTGTTTTCAAAATAATATTAGGAAGCTCCTTCGTATTTTCATTTACCGTGATCAAAGAATAATTTTCAGCGTATCCAATTACAAAACTTTTCAAGATGTACTCTCCGCTTGGAACAACGGAAAAATTGTAAATGCCTTTTACATCCGTTAAAGTGCTTTGCACTAAACTACTGTCGGAAGTATTTAAAATAGCAACGGTAACAAATTCCAAACCCAGGCCGGTTGAATCTGAAATTCTTCCGAAAAAATTTTGTTGGGCTTCAATTACAAAAGCGGTTAAACAAAAAAGTGCTATGAGTACCGCTTTTTTCAATGTGGGAATTGCTCTAAATATAACGAAAATGTTTGCTTTTATTTTATTGAATTTGCACTTATTACCGGTCTGAAACCAATAAAGGGAGATGGGCTTGATTTGCCCGCATATTCATCTTCGCTATTTAACTTCAAATGCTGTTCATCACTGTTCCAACCTCCTCCTTTTGTACCAATAGTAAGCACTTTGTTTGTTCTCAGATCTGTTACTTTTACCATTTCGGCCACATTTCCACTCATGCAATATAAACCATAATCGTTAGGGTTGTAAGCGTCAACGGGCGCCACAAGCATTAAGTGCCCCACCATGTAACCGGCAGTGGTGTATGCATCTTTATGCTTGTTGTTATTGCACTCGCCAATGCTATCTAAAACTTGAGTATATTTTTTCAGGCAAAAATTAGCTAAAAAACAACCACGGGCGTTTCTAATATAATTTCCATCTTTAAAGTATTTTGCATTAGCAGGTAATGGCCACCAAGGATAGATCGCATCTTTAATTCCGCCGGAAGCTGCATAGGTCCATTCTGCATCAGAAGGCAATCTTACATCATTCATCAAAGGTTTTTCTTTTTCGTTCAATAAACTATTTACTTCCTTACTAAGCCAAACACAATACATTTCTGCACCCTCGCGGGTGATATTTACAACCGGATAACTATTGTAGGCTACATGCGAAAAATAATTGTCGGCCATAGGCTGAAGAAAAAGACGATCAAATTCCTTTACCCATTGCTGCTGATCTGGTTTCGCTTTTAGAAATTCTTCTTTACGACCCTGAATGAGCAGATCAAATAAAAACGTACGGTATTCTAAATTTGTTACTTCTTTCGTTTGTATGTAAAAGGGGTGGAGTGAAACGGTTTCGCTTTTATAATTGAACGTACCCATTGGAATTAACGCATATTTATCTTTACTGAACTTCATCAAAGCATCTAACATTCGCTTTTTCTGTTTGGCATTTACTTTTATTTCCTTTTCTGTCAATTTCGGAAAAACATAGGCGCTATCTTCATTTTTCTGCACCTTTAAAAATGGCCCGCCTGGCATATCAGTACTTACTATTAAAAGCACTTCTTCTTTCTTGGTGCTGTCTTTAACTTCATCTAGCAAATTTGTAATGTTTTCAAGAGGCCTTTTTTCATTTCCATTATTTTGCAAAGGTTGCTCATGAATAAAGTGTTCTACCTGAGCCGGAACTATTTCTTCTTGTATCACTGCATTTCCTGAACCCGCATTGTTTTCATTCTTTAATACAGGCAGCCCTGAATTCACTTTTGGCGAATTTTCAGAATTAGGTTTATAAATTAAAACTGCAGTAATGGCAATTATAATCCCGGCTGCAACTAATGATAATAATTTAAAATTAATTTTTGATGTTTTTGTTTTTACAAGCGTATAATTATCATTGAACATTACCTGCTTCGAAATTGCTTGCATAATAGTTTCGTTTTTAGGATTTGTAAAATCCAATTCCAAAAAGGCCTGGTTTAGCAGGTGATCAAGCTCGTTCAGGCTAACCTTGTATTTGTTATCGTTAAACATTTTCTTTTGGTGTTAAGGCGTTTAATTGCTCATTTACTTTTTCGCTCAGTTGCTTTTTCAATCGAGCGTAATAGGTTTTTAATTGATCTTCAGGCTTGTTCACGTATTTCACAATTTCACTGTAAGCCATGTTCTGACTTCTCATCAGTAATAATATTCTTTGCCAATCTTCCAGTTTATCCAACTCATGCTGCAAGATCTTTAAAGCAGGTGTGACTTTCGTTTGTTTTGCAACATCCGAATAATTATTTATGATGTTATCATTCAATTCTACTTCCAAATTACCTTGCATTGCGGTTTTCGCATCGCGAACATGATTCCTTAAATAATTAATAAATATTTTAAAAATGAAAGAAGCAAATTTTTCCTCGTTTTCAAATTCATATTCATTTATTACATCCGCAACTTTGTAAATGGTTTTATAGATCAGATCCCAAGCTGCATCCTGTTCTGTTTTCCAATTATAGGCAGCATAATTCAATAGTTTTTTGGCGTAAAGCTCAAATAACAATTTTATTCCTTTTTCTCTGTCAGATCTTAACAGAGTATATGTTTTGGGTTCAGAACTCACTCATTCACATGCTTAAAATATAAAACACAAATTGGTAACACGGATTAAGAAACTGCTTATTGACTTCATGCTTAAATATACCAAAATGTCTTTTGGGAGCGGCTTCGTGAGAGATTGAGCCTACTGATAGCTATCGGGAGTTTGAGCTCTTTTTTGCTCTGCCTCCTTAAGCAAAAAAAGAGAGTGGCGAATCACGACGTGTCGTGACAACCCGAGCCTGCCTGCCGGTAGGCAGGGAACGAGGGACACGCCCATTTATTTAACTGCAACAACCGATATTTCGAAATGTGCACCCTTTGGCAGATCCGCGATCTGAACGGTTTCGCGCGCCGGTGGATTGATTTGAAAATAGGATCCATACACCTCCTTTATTTTTGTCCAGTTCTTCAGATCCTTTACATATAAAGTAGATTTCACCACGTGTTGCATGTTCATTCCTGCCGCTTCAACAATGGCTTTAATGTTTTTTAATGCAAGTGTGCATTCGTTCTCTATTGAGGAAGAATCGATCTTTCCTTCTAAAGTAAGACCAACCTGTCCTGCCACATACAATGTATTATTTACTAAAACGCCTTGGCTATACGGACCAATTGGTTTAGGTGCATTTGGCGTGAAAACTATTTTCCGTTCCGGACTTTTGTCTGAAAACGAAAATCCTGCGATAATTAATCCGCATAAAAGTAGAGTTGCTGAAATTATTTTTTTCATTGGCGTTGAACTTTGTTACAAACAAAGATAGCTGATTAAGAAGTTTAGAAAGAATGTTGATACTAATTCAGGTTTGATTAAGATTAGACACAATCAAATGACTTAATTGGCTTCCTAAATGGTGAATTTCGTCGATGAATATCATATATTACTCATTTTCAAATAATTAACAGGCTTTCAACATTGCCATTTTCGGGGTTTTGCCAATGAGCGAACTGTGACAAAGAATGAGTGAAAAATTGCCCTAAAGGACTGTTTATCCATAACTTTGTACTATAAAGATTTATTAATTACCAGATCATGAAAACAAGCATAAAATTATTCTTACTGAGTTTCCTTTTAGGGTTAACTTTTTCTTCTTTCTCACAAAAGACGGCGGAAATTAAATTGAACCCTGAGAAAGTTGAAAAATTTTGGATCTACGTTGCAAATATGCATGGTGGGCCTGATGTTTTTGACAAATGGAAAGAAACCAACAAAATGTTATATGCACAGGAAATGTGGTATTACTCAGAATCGTTTTATGTGAAGCGTAATTATTCACCTGAAGGAGTACCCTTAAACGAATCCATCATTTGCATTCATCGTTTCGAAGATCAGAGAAAAGAGAACGAAGAAGTTATCATTACTTTACCCGGGTTTAAAGACGCAATTGTTCTTTTACCTGCAAAAACACTTATATACAAGCCTAACTAAGCAAAACGCATTTTAATTTTTGAACTATGAAAAATATTATAAATAAAATAGGAATTTTTATTTGTTTAGGGGGTTTACTTTCTACAGGAAAACTTACTGCTCAAGTTGGCACATTTCCTACACCTTATTGCATGCCGCAGTACTCTCAGAAACCTTGTAACCAAGCAGGGGCTTCAAATGCCGGAGGTAACTTCATTAACGACTTCATTAATAGTTTTAATACAACAGGTGCGGTAAATAACATTACAAATAACAACTCCGGTTGTAATGCACAAAACCTTGGTGGTATCAATAACTACATGCTTTGGCCTTGCCCAATGTATTTGGTAGTTAACGTTGGTCAGAACATTACCTGTAATTTTCAATCAGGCAACATTTATGCTCAAGGTTGTGCTGTATTTGTGGATTGGAATAACGACGGTATTTTCCAGGTTCCTGCTGAGCGTGTTACAGGCACACCTGGTGTTCCAACGGCTGCAACTTTTGCTGCCATGAACTTTATTGTTCCAGCAGTTCCTGCCGGACTTTATAGAATGCGAGTACGTTGTGCGTACGCAACCCCAGGCATTACAATTGACCCATGTAACTTATACGGTTACGGCGAAACTGAAGATTATAAATTATACGTTGGGGCGGGCCCTTCGGGTGGTGTTACCGGTACTGTAACCGCTAACTCTCCATTATGTACTGGCAGCGCTTTAAATTTCACTACTGCTTATTCAGGTACTGTTGCTCCAACATTTATGTGGAATGGTCCTAACAGTTTTACTAGCACTGCTCAAAACCCATCTATTACTGCGGTAACTGCAGCAGCAGCGGGTGTTTACACATGTGTTTTAAATACAGGTTGCACAACCACCACCATTACTAATACCGTTGTTGTTAACGCTCCAACTACTCCAACTATTACAAGTAATAGTCCGGTTTGTTTAGGATCTCAACTTAATTTCACAGGTTTAGGCGGTACAACTTATACCTGGACAGGTCCTGCTGCTTCAGCATTCAGTTCAAATCTTCAAAATCCAAATGTACCTGCTGTTGCTTTAACAAATGCCGGAACATATACTTTAGCTCTTACAAACATTAATGGCTGTAAGAGTACAGGCACAACAAACGTTATAATTAACCCACTACCCATTGTTACGGTAAACAGCCCTACGGCTTGTTTGCTTACAAGTATTGGTTTAACTGCAACGGGTGGTACAGCTTATGCTTGGAGCGGACCGGGAGGTTACACTTCAAATGCTCAAAACCCAAATATTCCAAATGCACAATTAGCAATGAGCGGTTCTTACACTGTTTTAGTAACCGATGCTAATAGTTGTACAAATACAGCAGTTGCAAACGTTGGTGTTATTCCATTACCTACTCCTGCCATTACACAAAATGGTCCGGTTTGTTTTGGTAACACTTTAAACTTAAACGCAACCGGTGGTTTAGGTTATATATGGAGTGGTCCTAATGCATTTAACAGTGTTATTGCTAATCCAAGTATTCCTGCGGTTACTTTGCCTGCAAACGGTATTTATACTGTAGTTGCTGCGATAGGAGCTTGTACAGCTGCCGTTACAACATCTGTAACCATTAACCCTTTACCGACACCGGCTATTACCAGTAATGGTCCGGTTTGCGAAGGCAAATCAACTATTTTCAATGGTACAGGTGGTGTTACTTATGCTTGGAGCGGACCTGCTGCATTTAACTCTAACTCTTCAAATCCCGGAATTGTAGTTACAGGTTTACCATGCGGTGGTACTTATACCTTAACTGTTATCGATGCTAACGGTTGTATCAATTCAACAACTCATGCATTAGTTGTAAATCCTTTACCTATTGTTACAACATCAGGTTCTACTTTATGCGTTAATCAAACTGTAAGCTTAGGTGCTACAGGTGGTTCTACTTATTTATGGACTGGTCCAAATGGTTTTATTTCTAACGTTCAAAATCCTACAATACCAAATGCAGTTGTTGCAAATGCAGGACAGTATATGGTAGTAGTTGGAAGTGTTGCAGGTTGTACAAACACTGCTAACCAAAACGTAATAGTAAATCCACTTCCGGTTCCTACAGCATTTAACAACGGGCCGATCTGTGCTAATCAAGTTCTATCTTTATCAGCAAACGGTGGCGTGTTCTATTCCTGGACAGGTCCTCAGGGATTCAGTTCAACTGCACAGAACCCAAATCTTCCAACTACATCTTCAGCTTTCAGTGGAAACTATCAGGTAACAGTTAGCGATAATATTGGTTGTTCAGCAACGATCATTACAACTGCACTTGTTAATCCATTACCAATGCCAAATATTTTATCAAGCAAAAATAATGGTTGTGTTCCGGTTTGCGTAACCTTTACACTTTCTACTTCAACAGCTTTACAAAGTATTGACTGGAATTTTGGTGACGGTGCTTCTTTAACAGGAACTAATACCGGCCACTGCTATAACATTGCTCATGACTATTCAGTTGTTGCAACAGTAACCGATATGAACGGTTGTGTTAACGCAACTGCCATGATGGTTAATGCTTATCCAATTCCGGTTGCCGACTTTAACTACGCACCGATCAAACCTGTATTCAATGAAGATGTAACATTTAGCGATGCTTCTTATTCTGCTAACGTTGCAAGCTGGAACTGGTATTTTGCAAGCACTGCTGCAAATACTTCTAACGTTCAAAGTCCGGTTTATGCATACCCTGAAGCAGGTAATTATGCTGTTACCTTAGTGGTAAAAAGCGATCATGGTTGTTCAGACACTATCACAAAGTCAATAATGGTAACCGAAGACTTCGGTATCTTTGTTCCGAATACTTTCACACCAAACGGGGATGGTTTAAATGATCTGTTCTTTGCTAAAGGTTATGGTATCACCAAATTTGAATTTGAAGTTTACGATCGCTGGGGTGAGAAACTATTCGCTTCTACCGACATTAACGAAGCTTGGGATGGTACTATGAGTACTAAAGGTAATAAGCAAATTAAAGAAGGTATTTATACCTGGAGAATAAAATTAACCAACGTGTTTGGTAAAACAAAAGAGTTAACAGGACACGTAACATTGATAAAGTAATATTAAGATTCAACCCTTAGGATAATATCCAACGAGTTAAACCCATTAAAAAAGCCGACTCATGATTTGAGCCGGCTTTTTTTTAGCACCAATGATCATTCTATTTCGCTGCCACAGGCGGATCCATTTTAGATATTTCCGTTAAGCCTTTAACTAAAATATCTAAGTCGCGAGTACTTGTATAAATATTTGGGGTAACTCGAATGCCATTTAGTTTTTCGTAAACGAATGTGGAGGTATGAATTTTATGTTTCTCCCATAACTTATTTTCAATATCCCCGCCTTTCCAGCCCTCAAAACCAACATGAGCAATGGCGCATGAATATTGAGGTTTAAAAGAAGTAGCCTGAACGATCTTTGGAAGACCTTTTACTTTCTCATACCAGTAATTTTTGAGATAACGTAAGCGTTCTTCTTTACGTTTCGCGCCAATTACATTATGAAAATCTACCGCGGCACCAATAGCCATTTCAGATGCCATTGAACGTGTTCCTAAAGTTTCGAACTTGCGAATGTCGCCGCCATCTGGTTCGGTACTTGATAATAAGGCCCAGACATTCTTGATCTTTTCCTTTTTTACGTACATGAGTCCGCTTCCAAAAGGAGCGCATAACCATTTATGCAAAGCGGCAGCTAAATAATCAGCACCTGTATCTCTAAATTTAAAATCAAATTGCGCAAATGAATGAGCGGCATCAACAATAACCTCACAACCCTTACTGTGAGCCATGTCAGCTATAAGTTTACATGGAACAATTTGTCCGCTCCAATTGATCTGATGTGTGATGTGAACTATTTTTGTTTTTGGTGTAATTGCATCCTCATATAACTTCACAATAGCCTTATCATCTTCGATAGGCTGAGGAATATCGATCCACACCAATTTTACTCCGTCTCTTTTTTCACGTTGTTTCCAGGCGTTCATCATGTTAGGATAATCGTATTTGCTTAAAACAATTTCATCGCCTGCCTTTAAATTCAAACCAAAAATAACGGTGTTCAATCCTTCAGTAGCATTACGGTTAATTGCTATTTCTTCAGGATCAACACCGCAGAGTTCAGAAAGTTTTTCACGCAAGCCTTCGCGGCCCGCATCTAAAATACGCCACATGTAATAAGAAGGCGCTTCGTTGCAATATTGGTAATAACGTATGTGAGCATCCTGAACAACTTTTGGTTGCGGACTAACCCCGCCATTATTCAGATTGATGATGTTAGGAGAAATAGTAAAACTCTCACGCACCCAACTCCAAAAATCCTCATCAGACGCGGCGGCCTCAGGGCTTAAGTTCTGAATGCGCGCCACTTGGTTTTCAAGTTCAGCAGCATAAACTTTATCAATTGCCGATAAAAAAGTGAGTCCAGCTGTTGCAGCGGCAGATTTTAAAAAGAAATCGCGACGATCCATAGGTTTTAATTTTAGCCGAAGACCTCCCTTCGGAATAATAAAGATAGGGAAATAGAGGATAGCAAAAAAGAAATTTAGTTCTTGATCACTTTTTTGGTGATAACCTGACCCGAATTAAGTGTAATACTAACAAAGTAAAATGCTCTTGGCAAAGAGTTCATTTCAACGCTTGTTTGTTTATCGCTTACTTCTTGTTTAAACACTAATTGCCCTAAACTATTGATAATGCTAAGTTCTTTCATTGGTTGCTCACATGAAATAAATAATTTATCGTTAACAGGATTGGGTAGAAGTTTGATGGAGTTCGATAATTCAACTTCATTTATTCCTGCAAATAAAACCAATTTGTTTTTTGTTTGGTTGGTAGGAACGGGCGCATTAAAATCGAAATAATTATGTGCTCTGTTTTTAATTATTGTGTTAACAGGAACGCCGGATTTTAATTTTATTGAATACCGAACAAATCCCTGTGAGCCCTGAGGGCTACTTGTCGAATCAGGAAGATTGATATTCTTAAAATAGAAAATGGTTTGACCCGAAGAATTGTCTACCTGTGTTTGAACCGGAAAACTGCTACTTAACACTTGCAGAGTTGTCCAATCTAAATTTGAATCTAAGGTATCAAGAGTAGTGACATTCTTCGCAACCGCCGTTCCAATATTCTGAAAATGTATGGTGTATTCTAAATTTTGTACTCCAAAAGGAATATCACCATTCGGCTGTATACCTTGTGCATAGCATTCTTTCCCATTCGGATCATAAGGCAATCCAATTCCATGTGGTCCAGTATTAAATATGTTATTGCTAAATTTATCATCATAGGTCGGTTGAATTATACTTGCAAATTCAAAGACTGTTCCTACTATTACTGTGGGAGACACTGTTGCAACAAATGAATAATTAAATGCAGAAGTATAAAAATTGGGTTCATTCCAAACCAACGTGTCGCCTCCAGGTCCGGGCAGAATTGAATTTGGTAAAGGTGTTGGGCTGACCACATTTTGAAAAATAAAACTCTTATCGAGAAAAAATTTCACCTTTCCGGGATTAGTTAAAGTTGGGGTATTGCAGCCTGAAGTAGCGGAAAAATAAACATTAGCCGCGAGTGTATAACTGGTTCCAGGAAAAAACGGGAAAGAGGAACTTGCCAAATATGGGATTGGATCGAATGCATAACTATTATTCTTGTATCCTAAAGTTATCGTATTTGTGGTTGCTCCAGCAGGAATATTAATCGTTGAAACTGCCGAAGCACAAGGAGTATAGGATGGATTTATTGAAAAAGAAGTAAGTGAACTAGCCAAATTACTTGCTAAATAACATGAAAATCCTCCGAATACATCTGGCGAAATATTGTAGTTAGATGTCCCATTCGTAATTAAAGCCTTTACCCCTATACTTACAGTCATATCTCCTCCATCTTTAGTGCAATTGGCATTACAATCATTATAAAATTGCCCGGATATTTTTGAGCATGGAACTGAATTTAAAATGCAGCTGTAATTAATTGCCGTATTCAAGTAATTAAACAAATTTGTTGATTTTAGGGTAAAAGTGTGGTTGCCTAAAGCTGAAATTCCTGGAGGAGGTATTAATTTAAAATACATATCATCATAATAAGGATTATAATTTTCATTTATAGTAGTTTTTATTCCATTAACCGTAGAATAGCTAGCTCCAATTGTTGTAATTTGCTCGTACAGTATCCCATCAAAATACAAACTGAAAGTTCGTGTAGAAGTTATATTATTGCAGGTATACAGATTCATAAATGTCAAACTAAATTCCATAGAATCGTTGCCATTGTTAAAGCAAATTGGAAAGATATTATTGACAGAACTACCGTAATAACTACTTACATTTTTAGCACTATACCAAACATCACTCATTTGATTGATAGTTTTAATCGGTAAATAATTTGTTGCAGTATAAGACAAATTCGAATATGAAGAACATGTACTATTGACTGTGATAAATGGATAATATCCAGGGCCCCAATTTGTAAAAGTTGTTGAATTTACTGCCGGAACTGAAGGATTTGAAACTGTTAAAGAATTTGTGCACCATACCACATTTGAAGTTGAATTTGTTGTCGCAGCGCTATTCAGGTAAGAGATCTTTATATTCCCAGGCAAATTATATAGAAGAGTATCTCCAGAGTCGTAAATACAATTATTATTAACGTCGTGGTAAAACTGGTAAGGTACATTCACTGTTTGTGAAATCAAGACTTTATTCGAAAAAACAAAACAAAGTATGATAACGATCTGCTTTAAAAAGTTGTATCTATTTTTCATAAGCAATTATGTTTATTATAATAAATGTACTGAATACAAGTCCTCCTTCCTAATAAATCCTATTATTGGCATCTTCCTCTTAATAACTGGTTGGTTTTGGACCAAAAAGGCCTACTTTTTGAGTACCTTTACCCCATGCTCCTCCGTCTCAATAACGAAAATCCTCAATCAAAAGAAATTGACCGTATTGTTGATTGCCTTAAAAACGGCGGTATTATCATCTATCCTACCGATACTGTTTACGCTTTGGGTTGCGACATTACTAAAGTAAAAGCCATCGAGCGCATCTGTAAATTAAAAAACATTAAACCCGAAAAATCGAAGTTCTCTTTTGTGTGCAGTGATCTCAGTCATTTGAGTGAATACACAAAACCCATTCCCAATCATATTTTTCGAATCATGAAAAAAGCATTGCCGGGGCCCTATGCTTTTATTTTAGAAGCCAGCAGCAATGTTCCTAAAATAATAAAACAAGAACGAAAAACCGTTGGCATTCGCGTGCCCGATAATGCCATTTGCCGCGAAATTGTGAACGCTCTCGGAAACCCAATTATATCAACGAGTTTGCACGATGGTGGCGACAGTATCTTAGAATATTTTTCAGATCCCGAAATTATTGAACAGCAATATGGCGATAAAGTTGATCTGGTTGTTGATGGCGGCCATGGAAATATTTATGTTTCTACAGTTTTGGATTGCAGTAGCGGCGAAATTAATGTGGTAAGAGAAGGTTTAGGGAACTTAGATATCTTAAATTAATTAAGGTCTCAGATCAAACAACAACTTTGTTACTTTTCTGGCACCTTTCATATCCGGCACAGCAGGCGCCAATTGAAATATTCTTAAACGATTAGTGGCGTAATCTTTTGTCCAAACATAATCATCATCTTCTGCATTCCTATTTTTAAGTGTTACGATATTTGCCGCTGTATCGGGCGAAGACTGGCAATCGCCGGAATAACAGATCTGGTATGACATGAACTCGGGCAGTCCTTTTAATTCTCCATTTCGTTTGAATTCCACTTTCTGATCTGTCTTTTTTTCTCCATTGTATACAGAATATTCTCCCACCAAAAGGTTTTCATTTAAGATCGCGTTAAATTTTAAACCATTATCCGGCATGCGATTAAAAAAATCTGATCCGTGAATTTTATTGAGCGCCGTATCTTTAAACTGAATAAATTCAGGAGTTTCAATTCTCAGCTCAAGGTCCTTATCCTGAAAAGCCTTACAGAGAATGCAAAGCGAATCCTGCAAAATGTATTTGAGTTTATAGCTTTCAAAACCATTATCAATGGTAACCGAATCTCTATCGAAAAGCATTTCGGTACAGTAAAAATTCACTTTGGCCAAACCGGTTTGTTTGGCCCTGCTCATAAAGCCAATATTAGCCCAATAGCCCTGCAAATTAAAGCTGGATGAACTTGTTCTTGTGTCTTTTTGTTCTTTTGGCGACTCGTTACAGGCACTGAAAAAACAAGTTGATATAAAAAAAAACAGTATGACTTTCTTCATTATTTTTTATCCAGAAAATGATTAAGAGCCAATTCGTAACTTTTTAATCCAAAGCCAGAGATACTGCCAATACAGTTTCGGCCGATGTATGAAATATGACGAAAATCTTCTCTCGCAAAGATATTGCTGATGTGTACTTCGATAACCGGGGCCTTAATGGCTTTCACAGTATCGGCCATGGCAACAGAAGTATGCGTATAACCACCGGCATTTAAAATGATCCCATCGTAAATAAAACCTTTTTCCTGCAATTCATTGATCAATTCGCCCTCCACGTTGCTTTGATAATAACCAATGGTTACATCAGGATACTTTGCGCGCAGCTCTTCGAGGTAGTCGTCAAACGACTGACTGCCGTATACATCTTTCTCTCTTATTCCTAAAAGATTTAAATTTGGTCCGTTAATTATAATTAACTTCATACTGTAAAAGTAAGCAAAATTTAATACTTTTTGAGCAGCTGGAATTCATATAAAATTCAATTCAAACAATACCTTCAATTAGAGCGTTCGCTGGCTAAAAACTCAATTGAAGCCTATGCCGACGACCTCAATAAACTGGAGCAATACTCGCAATTGTTTTTAAGCAACAAATCGCCGGTTAATATTGAATTAAACGAATTACAGGCTTTTGTAAGATGGATCTCGGAACTTAATTTTTCAGCCACTTCACAAGGCCGCATTATTTCGGGCATTAAAACCTTTTACAAATTTTTACTGTTAGAAAATGAGGTGAAACAAAGTCCGGCCGAATTATTAGAAGCTCCTAAAACAGCCCGTAAACTTCCCATTTTTTTAACGATTGAAGAAATTGATAAAATGGTTGGTTTGATCGACCGCAGCACACCCGAAGGCGAACGTAATGTGGCATTACTTGAAACCCTTTACAGTTGCGGATTACGCGTGAGTGAACTGGTAGGATTAAAAATAAGTGCTTTACATTTGGATGACGATTACATTAAAGTAACCGGCAAAGGAAATAAAGAGCGTTTAGTGCCTATTGGAACCGGCGCGAAAAAATTATTAAAGAATTACATCAAAAAAATACGGGTTCACGTACCAATAAAAAAATCAGCTGAAGATACTTTGTTTTTAAACCGTCGCGGTTCCGGATTATCCCGCGTAATGGTATTCTACATCATAAAAGATCTTGCCGCAAAAGCCGGCATCAAAAAAACCTTGAGTCCGCATACATTCAGACACTCCTTTGCCACTCATTTAGTAGAAGGCGGCGCCGACCTAAGAGCTGTTCAGGAAATGCTTGGGCACGAAAGCATTACTACTACTGAGATCTACACTCACTTAGACCTGCAGTATTTGAGGGATAATATTTTGAGTTTTCATCCAAGGAATAAGAGTTAAGTTTAATAAGTTATAGCTTATTTGTTAAACGTTAAGGAATGAACAATTTTCATTGCTATTTACCACGGATTTTCGTAAATTTGCTTAGTAAAATGACTCTACATCCGAAATATATTACCAGCAGTTCAGGCAAAAAACAAGCCGTTGTTTTAACTATTGAAGAGTACGACCATTTAATTAAGGAGTTAGAAGAATTGGAGGATATTAAGCTCTACGACAAGGTTAAATCTAAAAAAGAATCTTCGATTCGTTTTTCCGAATATTTAAAAAAACGGAAAAGTAAAAAACAATGAAGGTCTATCAAATACTTTTATCTAAAACAGCTCAAAAGCAATTAGACAAACTTTCAGACGATATTGCGGCCCCCATTTTAGAAACCATTTCAAAACTTGCTTCAAACCCACGCCCACATGGCTTCAAAAAACTTAGAGGACGGGATGGGTACCGCGTTAGACAAGGAAATTATAGAGTTATATATGAGATCGAAGATAACATTCTTTTAGTTTCAATTATTGCTTTAGGCCATAGAAAAGACATATACGAATAGTGAAAACCTTTCAAATACCAAGCTTTTACCGCAGCCCGATCATATCGGTGGTGAAAGAATTCCGGAAGGTTCAGGATCCAAGAAAAAAAGATAATTCACCTACAGTTTTAGATTTTGGGCCTGTACAATATTTTATTGCGCGGCATTTTGGTTTTTGTTACGGCGTTGAGAATGCGATTGAAATTGCGTTTAAAGCCTTAGATGAAAATCCCGGTAAACGTATTTTTCTACTGAGTCAGATGATCCATAATCCCGAAGTGAATAAAGATCTTACCGAACGCGGCGTTCAATTTTTACAGGATACTCATGGCAAACAATTAATTTCCTTTGATGTTTTAACGCCGGATGATGTAGTTATCATTCCTGCATTCGGCGCGCCCTTAGAGATATTAGACATTCTGAATAAAAAAGGAATTCCTACTGCTAAATATAATACTACTTGCCCTTTCGTTGAACGCGTTTGGAAAAAATCGGAGCAGATCGGAAAGACAAATCATACCATCATCATTCACGGAAAACATGATCACGAAGAAACGCGCTCTACTTTTTCGAGAAGTACAACTCACAGTAAAGCCATTGTGTTAAGAGATATAGAAGAGGCGAAGCTGTTGGGAGAATTTATTTTGAACTCTAAAACGCAAAGTGAATTTGAAAAATTATTTAATAGAAAATTTTCTGAAGGTTTTGATATTTTATCAGATCTGAGTAAGCTTGGTGTGATCAATCAAACCACCATGCTGGCGAGCGAAACCGAAGAAATTGCCAATTACTTTAAAGAACTGATGATAAAAAAATATGGCGCCACAAATTTAAAGGAGCATTTTGCCGATACACACGATACTTTGTGTTACGCTACTAACGAAAACCAAGATGCCACGTACGGACTTCTAAAAACCGACGCTGATCTGGCCATTGTCATAGGCGGATACAACAGCTCTAACACATCGCATCTGGCAGAATTATGCGAGCGCAAATTTCCAACTTATTTTATTTCATCGGCAAAAGAAATTGAAAGCAAAAACTTAATTCATCATTTCGATTACCCTCACAAAAAAATGTTGAGCACAAATAATTTCTTACCAAACAAAACGCCACTCAAAATTGTAATCACTAGCGGTGCTTCTTGCCCTGATTCTTTATTGGATGAAGTGATGCTGAAAATAAATTCGTTTTTCGCCGATAGCAAGAGTGTGGAAGAAGTTTTAGAATCCATAAAAGTAATTAACTAAATTCCGGGATCAATCCCGGGGGATAAATGTAAACCATGAACCTGAATCTTAATCGCCCTATCGTATTTTTTGATCTTGAAACAACCGGTTTAAGTATCGGCAGCGACAGGATCGTAGAAGTCTGTCTACTAAAGGTAAATACCGATAACAAAACCGAAACAAAAACATGGCGAATTAATCCGCAGATCCCAATTCCTGTTTTTGTTTCAAAAATTCATGGCATTTATGATAAAGATGTTGCACAGTGTCCTACTTTCAAAGAGCTCGCCTCTCAACTGTCTGCATTTATAGGCAACGCAGACCTTGCCGGATTTAATTCCAATAAATTTGATGTTCCTTTTTTGGTTGAGGAATTTTTGCGTGCTGACGTTGATTTTGATCTTAAGAACAGAAAACTGGTGGATGTTCAGAATATTTTCCACTTTATGGAACCACGCAATTTAAAAGCAGCCTACAAATTTTATTGCGATAAAGATCTAATCAATGCCCATAGTGCCGAAGCCGATACAGTTGCCACTTACGAAATATTTTTAGCCCAATTAACAAGGTATGAAAACACAGAGATAAAAGACGAGAAAGGAAATTTATACAAGCCTGTAAAAAATGACATTACTTCATTAAGCACTTTAACTGCTAAGACAAAAAACGCAGATCTTGCCGGCAGAATTGTTTTTAATGAAAATAACATTGAAGTATTCAGTTTCGGAAAACATAAAGATAAACCGGTGACAGAAGTGTTTGAAAAAGAACCAAGCTATTATAACTGGATGATGCAGGGCGATTTTCCTTTGTACACCAAAAGAGTAATTACTCAGATCAGATTGAGTATGAAAAAATAGTTCTCGTCCTTCGGCATCCCGACACGTCGGGACAGGATGACACGCTCGAACTGACATAGAGCCGTCATTGTGAGCGATAGCGCGGCAATCTGTTCTGCGATGAGATTGCTTCGTCGTTCCTCCTCGCAATGACGAAATCGACATTTTGACTCTTCAACTGACCACTACTTAACGTAAGAAACATTCACATTAAAATCGCCGCCGCCACCTCTAACCCTTCCCCAACGGCCAAAAGCAGAGGTTTTGTAAAACGAAGGAACTTTTACGGAACCTGCATAACAGAATTTTCCAGGCTCCATTGTATCCTCCAAACATTCTAAACTGATAAAAAAATCATCGGAAGTACTGATAAAATAATCTTTCAGATCAACATGTACCTCCCCCTGCTTTACATTGGTTTTAAAAATGATCGGTTTCTTTAAAAAGGTCTTGCTCGGATATCCTTTCGCTCCAACTTCATAAAACATTACCCTAAATTTTAAAGAATCTATATAAGCATTATTTATAATGTAAAAATTAAAGCCTTCAATGTAAACTGTAGTTCCCTTCTTATTATTGGCCTGTATGGCGGCCTGTTCCCCTTTCCAGTTATCATTTTCACCAATAAAAGCCGTGCAGTTCTTTTTAGAATAATCGCTTGTTCCTAAAATTTTATTGTACACTTTTTGAGGTTTTACTTTCACTTCCGTAAGATCGTAAACCAAAGGTTTCAATAAAAGTGTTTTTCCTTTAATGCTTCTCACTCCTGCTTTTGTTATTGATAGATTTTCATAACCTACAGCTGAAAGTTTAAGTGTATCTTCATCTGTAAAAAAAGGAATGCTTAATTCGAAGTTTCCATTCTGATCGCAAAGCGTACCAAAATGTTTACCAACAACACCAATGGAAGCATAAGGAATAGGTTGCGAGTTATTTGCATCCTTAATAATTCCGTTTATTATATTTTGTCCGAACGACAGATTATAAAGCAGTACAAAATATGTGAACCACCTCAGCACCTTTTATTTTTGGTAAGATACGGTTACATTAAGATCAACCCCTCCAAACGGAATTTTTTGCCAGTCGGCAAAGGTCGACATCTTCACATAAGATGGTCCTGCCAGTGCACCTGAGAAACAAAATATTTCCTTGTCAATTTTTTCTTCCAAACATTCCAAACTAATAAAAAAATCACCGTCGGTATTAATGAAATAGTTTTTCAGATTTACGGTCAACACCCCTTCTTTTATTTTTGTTCTGAAAACAATTGGTTTCCTTAACAAATTTTCTCCCGGCATTCCGTTCTTATCTTCCTTGTAAAGATTCAATCTGAAAGTGAGTGAATCTTTATAAAGATTTTTTACGATGTAAAAATTAAAATCTTCTAAAAACACCAGTCGGTTCCTTTTATTGTTTGCCTTGATCGACACCTCAGCGCCTTTCCAGCTTCCCTCAGGGCCTTGAAACGACATGCAAACATTCTCATTATAGTTCTTATTTCCTAAAACCTTTTGAACCGTTTTTTGAGGCTTCACTTTTACTTCGCTTAATTGAATGGAGGCCGGATTTAAGCTTATTTTTTCGTTATTCAGGTTTTTGGCGCTGGCCATCACAATGGCTTTTGTTAAATAACCGATAGCTGAAATTTTTAGTGAATCGCTATCTATCACAGTTCCTACTTTTAATTCAAAATTGCCATTCTCGTCACAAACAGTTCCGAACGATCTGCCTTTAACCCCAATGCTGGCAAAAGAAACAGGTTCATTGTTGCTTTTATCGATCACTTTTCCTTTAATCACAATTTGAGCTATTGCGAATTGCGAAATACACAGAAATATCAGTACTTTTTTCATTCCTTTAATTTAAGAAATCGAAGATACTATTATTTTATAATAATCATATTTCCTGCTACCACAAAACTGCCTACCGCATACTGCTGCTGCCAACTATAGACTGTATTCTAAGTCCCTTGCACTCCTCCTCTTAATTTCCTATATTTACGGCCTTAATAAAAAAACATGGTTACAGTATCTAATGTGAGTTTGCAGTATGGCAAACGGGTTTTATTCGACGAGGTTAACGTAAAGTTTACACCGGGCAATTGTTATGGTATTATTGGTGCCAACGGAGCCGGTAAAACTACTTTCATGAAAATTTTATCGGGCGAAATTGAACCGAATAAAGGTGAAGTAAGCATTACGCCCGGACAACGCATGAGTGTTTTAAGTCAAAATCACTTTGCCTTTGATGAGTTCACGGTTTTAGATACTGTTTTAATGGGCAACAAACGTTTGCATGCGATCATCAGAGAAAAAGATGCCATTTATGCCAAACCTGATTTCAGTGAAAAAGACGGAATTAAAGCTGCAGAATTAGAAGCAGAATTTGGTGAGATGAATGGATGGAATGCGGAAAGTGATGCAGCAGGGTTATTGACCACATTAGGCATTGGGGTTGAACATCATTTTAAATTGATGAAAGATCTTACCGGAAAAGAAAAAGTAAAAATATTATTGTGTCAGGCGCTTTTTGGAAATCCTGATATTCTATTGTTAGATGAGCCAACCAACGACTTAGACGTAGAAACCATTACCTGGCTTGAAAACTTTTTAGCCGATTTTGAAAATACGGTTATTGTGATCAGTCACGATCGACATTTTTTAGATGCGGTATGTACAAGTGTTTGTGATATTGACTTCGGAAAATTGCGAGTGTACACCGGTAACTATAGTTTCTGGTATCAAATGAGTCAGTTGGCTTTAAAACAACGTGCTGATGCTAATAAGAAAACAGAAGATAAAAGAACCGAGCTGCAGGATTTCGTAAGACGCTTTAGTGCCAATGCCAGTAAGTCGCGCCAGGCAACGTCGCGTAAAAAATTATTGGAGAAATTAGTGATCGACGAAATTCCGCCAAGTAACAGAAGATATCCGGGTATTATTTTTAAACAAGAACGTGAAGCCGGTGATCAGATATTAGAAACCGAAAATCTTTCGAAATCAAATGTGGAGGGCGTGTTGTTCAGCAATGCCAGTTTCAATGTAAAAAAAGGAGATAAGATCGCTTTCATTTCAAAGAACCATTTAGCCATTACAGCTTTATTCGATATTTTAAATGAGATCGAAAAACCGGATAACGGCGAATACAAATTCGGAACAACCATTTACAAAGCATACGCACCTAACGATAATACTGAATTTTTTAAAAGTGATCTCAATCTTGTTGATTGGTTAAGGCAATACTCTGCCAATAAGGACGAAAGTTATGTGCGTGGATTTTTAGGCAAGATGCTGTTTAGTGGCGAAGAAGTTTTAAAAAAATGTAATGTACTTTCGGGTGGAGAAAAGGTTCGCTGCATGATCAGTAGAATGATGTTAGTGAATCCGAATATGCTAATTATGGATGAACCCACGAATCACTTAGACTTAGAAAGTATTATTGCCTGCAACGATGCCCTTCGCGATTACACCGGCACTATTTTATTTACCAGTCATGATCATGAGCTGGTGCAAACTGTAGCTAACCGCATCATTGAGTTAACGCCAAAAGGCATTATCGATCGTTCTTGTTCTTACGATGAGTATTTAGAAAGCCCTATTGTACAGGAGCAAAGAGAAAAGATGTATGGTGGAGGAAATAAGTTAAAAGTTAAAAGTTAAAAGTTTAAGTTTTGGGCGTTGCCCTTCGGGCCGGGCTTTCGCCACTCGCTTTTTTGCCCTTCGGGACAAAAAGAGCTCAAACAATGGCTCAATCCCTAACGCAAACTCTGCGATCAAATTTGTATACTTCTGTGAAGCTATTACTAAGTAAGCTATCAACAATCCCTTCTTCAAATGTTCTTGTTACCTTCTTATCCAAACTCCGTTATTTCCTTAATTTTGGAATAATGAAATTTCTCTTTAAAATATCAGCATCTTTTATTTTGTGTCTTTCATCTTTTATCTCTTTTTCGCAGGAAGTAGAAAAAATAAAGATCAAAAAAGAAGACACTTATTTTAAAGCTGAGTTTGATGAGACCAATTACAAAGTTATTGCACTCGATAAATATGGCAATCCGTATCAGGAGGTTGTAAAAAGTTTTGATATTACTTTTCAGGATACGGAAGGTCATTTTGAAACTTCGATAGTTGGAAATGTAATTCCCGAAAAAACGGTTAAGTATTTAAAGAACCGGAAAAGAGCGACAAGTCTTTGCTTCAAAAAAATTGTTGCACAGGATGAAGAAGGTCATATTCAGAGTTTGCCTGATAAATGCGGGGTACTCATCTATCCGGATTGCAAGAACTGTGATCCAAATAAAAAAACGAAGCGTTAAAGTTAATGGAACGCTGATTTGACCGATCTGGCGGGTCTTCGCGGATAGACTTTCTCAGCTAATATGTTTTGTCTCTATTCTGCGGAAATCTGCGCATTCATCTGCGATCATCTGCGTGAAATTTTTAAGAACATATACTAATAATACAATTTCACTCCCGGATCGTCGGTTTTTTTGGCGCCAAAGTTCATGGAAAGATAAACTTCATTAAAGAAATAATTACCGGAGTGTTTTGAATAATTCCAGTTGCAATTATATCCTATCTTAAACCCTGAATAATTAAAATTCAATCCCATTACTACTGCGTTTGTATTTGAAATATCATTGAGGCGATTGGCTAAATGAAAAGAAATAAATTTGATGTTATAATACAATCCGTATTGCAAAAATGTTTCACGGGTTTTTTGGGTTTTAAAGAATGCATAAAAATCCAAACTGCTCAAAGGGTTTACCGGCATACGATAGCCAAGCTGATACACCTGGGTTAACGGACGTTTCGAAACTCCTAATAATCCTTCGTCAGGTTGATTAAAACTTAAAACACTTGCTCCCGCGAAAAATCTTTCTCTGTAAAACATTAAGCCGCCCGAAAAATCGAGGTTGTTTCTTCTAAGAATTCCACTTGGAGGAACATAAGGAAATTCTATTATTGCATTTCCCCATATTTCATTATAATTAACATAATTGGCATTCATTGCTACTTGAAAAAAAGAAACCTGAAATGCCGGAACTAATTTTGTTTTCTCACCAATATTAATGTGATAAGCGTAACTCAGATCTACTTGTGTATTAGAATACGCCGGTCCGTTTTGTTCGTAGTGAGCCGAAAGTCCAAGGCCTGAATGTTTTCCTGCCAAACCATCTGCTCCAAAATAATATCCTGTTTTATAATAACCGTATTTCTGAAAATCTAAAGTTCCACCAATGGTTTGCACGCGCAATTGTTTGTTGCTTCCTGCAAAAGCAGGGTTGGTGCTAAGTAATTGCTGATTTAAAGAACCATAATACGGATGTTGCGCATTTAAACTAATGCTCATAAAAAAACAAACCATTATGAAAATGTGTTTTGGCATGATGAACTAAGTTACAAAATAAAGGTACAAGTCGTTGGATTTTTTCAATCCTACAGGTTAAATTCAAAGCTGATGGCTTTTTAACCACTTAATTGCTTTTTCAACATCGTCGAACACCTTGGTAGGTACAATTGGTTTATGAAAATTCAGATAAAAATTTCCGATGATCTTTTGGGGGAGTGAATTGATCACAAATGCATCTGCTAAAGTAAATACGGTTCCTGATTCAGACGCTGAGTGTGCACGTCCCTCGGAAGTTGCCGTTGCATTTGTTCCTGCAATACCAAGCACTAAAACTTTTTTTCCTTCGCTGAGTTTACCAATGGCATCTACCATTTCCTGCGAAACTTTCTCGTCAATTTCCATATTGTCACCCATGTTGATCTGAACAATTCCATCGCTTCGTAAATGAACCATAGAATGCTTCAGATCTATTGACCTTAAAAAATCATTATTATTATTGGGTGGCAAATTCATAACTTATTTCATTTGGCTTCTTAACCAGTCCTCAGCTTTTTGGCGATCATCAAAAAATTGCGTTAGGGTGTTAGGTTTATTTATCTTTATGTAAAGATTTCCGAATATTTTCAGGGCAAAATTATTACTGCATAAGGCAACTGCTTCTAAGTGGTCAGAAAACTCTTTGCTCGCCGCTATTTCTCTTGCTTCTTTGGTAACATTAAAGAAATCCTTGCCGTTTACCAAGGCGTAAAATTTTTTACCGGGTTGATGTTCCAAGATCATTTTCTTTGATTCCCAAAAATCATCCGCATCCAACAAGGCGTCTTTTTTTGCGACGAATTCGATAAAAGTATCGTCGTATACATACATTAGAAAGACGGATGTTTCGAATTGCTTCATCTTAATATGAGCCTAAATGGAATCAGTTTTTAGGTCCACATAAATATAGCATTGATATTTTAATAATGAAACAGGGCCGGATACCCGCTGAGAAATTTAACATGCAGGCTTAAATAACTAAATATCAGTAATTTATATAAATAACTATCTTTTGAAAGCCCTTTTGGTGCATTAAACTGCCATTATCCCGGACAAAAAAGGTACAGGGTGGCCCGTTAATTTGGCTTGTTCTTTTTGATATGCTCAATTTCAATTTTCAAACCTTTAAGCATATTCATAATGCTGTCTAGGTTAAGTTCATCATCTTTGTAATCGCCAATGTTAATGCTGCAGGTATATTCCCATAATTCTAGGATCTCTTCAAATTTAACCTTGTAAGGCGCATACATTTTATTATCGGAGTGCAGCTCTACACTACCTTCTTTTTTATTGAAGTTCATGATGCGTTTGTAACTTAAACCATCGTCTTTTGTAACCACAACGTAAGTATGTCCGGGTTTTATATCTTCAATACGTTCCAGATACTTTCCAATAACAAAAGATCCTTCTTTTATAGGAGGCATTGAATCTCCTTTAATAGGGAAAGCTCTGTGTTTACCAACCGGTAAGAATGGAAGTTTCATGCGCGGTAACTTCTCCATGTATTCAGGATCAGAATAGCCTCTTAAATAACCTGCAGATGCTTTAACCGGAATTAACTCGATCATGTCATCGCCTTCGCTGTCTATGATTACCGGAAATAAAATTCGGTTCTTCCCGATCTTCATCAAAGCATCAGGATTTGTTTTTTTAAGATCGCCTTTTATAAGGGCATCAATGGCAATATGAAAATATTCAGATAAGCGGATTAACAGATCAATGGGTGGCTCATTACGACCTTCTTCGTAGCCGCCAATTCGCGAACGTGTAATTTCAAGTTCATCGGCCATTTCCTCTTGTGATAAGCCCCTCAGCTGCCTTAGGAAGCGGATGTTGTTGGCGATCTTATTAATTATCTTACTCATATTACTACAAATTATAGCATAAAGATACTACAAATTGTAGTTATTTACAAATAAGCCTATTTTCTTTTTTACTATATTTATCAAACTAACTATACAACGCCAAATTGAAGAAGCTGTTTCTTAACATAACGCATTACGGTATTAAAGCTGAAACACCCGCCGACATTAAAGAGCAGATCAAACTAGTTAATGGCATCAGCGTTCTGGGTGTGCCTATTTGCCTTACCTATATTTTACTTTTTTTGATGACCGGCTACTATGATCTGGTTGTTGCTTTCGCACTAGGAGTACTTGTGTTTAGTTTGCCTCCATTTTTAATAAAAATGTTTGGACTAAACACAGGGCGGTATTTTATTTCAGTTATGGCGTCTGTCTTTTTTGGATCAGTGTCGGTTATGACCGGTAAGGATACAGGATTTTATCTTGGCTTTCTTGTGATTTCAGTACCACCAATGATCATTTTTCCGAAAGTAAAAAGTGCTTTAGTCTTTACAGCTATTTCCATGCTTTGCCTGATCTTATCCATTGCCGGGAATGTATTGTTTCCGCCGACTTATGTAATTCCATTTGCAATGGGCATTTATCTGTTGAATCTGTTCACGGTTTTTATGGCCACCGTTTCTGTTGTATTTATTTTTAAAACAGAGTTAAGTGACAGTCGCGAAAAATTAACAGAGAAGAATAAAGAAATTACCGACAGTATTAACTACGCTAAACGTATTCAGTATACCCTTCTTGCACACGATCAGTTCTTAAGCAAATATTTACCCGGCCATTTTGTTCTGTTTAAACCTAAAGACATTGTAAGTGGCGATTTTTACTGGGCTACTGAACGGGAAAATAAGTTTTATCTGGCGGTCTGTGATAGTACAGGCCATGGCGTGCCAGGCGCTTTCATGAGTTTGCTCAACATTGGTTTTTTAAGTGAGGCCATTAACGAAAAAGATATTTATGAACCTCATAAGGTTTTAAATCATGTGCGGAATCGTTTAATTGACAGCATTTCGAAAGATGGCGGTAAAGATGGGATGGATGCTATATTGATGAGTTTAGAGTTTAGAGATAAGAGTTCGGAGAAAGGGCAAGACTCTACTCAAAACTCCCATCTCTCAACTCTCAACTCTCAACTCTCAACTATTACCTACGCGGGAGCAAATAATCACCCGATCTTAATACGCGATAACAGGATCATAGAATTAGCAAAAGACAAAATGCCTGTTGGAAAAGGAGAGCATTTAAATTCCTTCACGCTTCATAGCATTGAAACCAAGCCCGGTGATATGCTGTATTTGTATACCGATGGTTATGCTGATCAGTTTGGCGGACCGAAGGGGAAAAAATTCAAGTATAAACAATTGAACGAATTGCTTTTATCGATCTCGAAAGAACCTATGGATAAACAGCAGCAAAAACTCAACACTGTATTTGAAGCCTGGAAAGGTAATTTAGAACAGGTGGATGATGTTTGCATTATCGGGATAAAAATTTAAAAAGCAGCCTCCTCTTTACCCTTCTTTTAACTCCTCTACCCGTTTAAAATAAAAAAATGGATAATTTCAGGCTTCCTTTAAAATTTAATTTCCAGGCCAGGAACCTCCTCCAAAACTATTGTCATTAAAGGGTTATAGCCCATTTCGCATCACTTCATTATCCGACTACAAACGATTACAAATGATTTATTCCGGATTCAAATACTTAAAATACGAATCCCGTTTTTTTCCTGCCATACCTTTGTCCTCGTCAAATCGAAATATCCGTTGCAACGAAAAGTACAGATGACAGAAAATAAATAATAATTAAAAAAAGTAAAACAATTAAACCCGTAGGATGCATTCCTACACAAATTAAAAAAAAGTAAAACAATTAAAAACTAAAATTATGATGACAATTAAGAACCGCGTACAGTTAATAGGCAATTTAGGTGGGGCACCGGAAGTAAAAACATTAGAGAGCGGGAACAAACTTGCAAAATTTGCGATAGCCACCAACGAGTATTATACGAACAAAAAGGGTGAAAAGGTAACCGGAACACAATGGCATAATGTAGTTGTGTGGGGCAAATTAGCCGGGTTAGCCGAGCAGCTTTTACAAAAAGGTACTGAAGTAGTTATTGATGGCAGGATCAACACCAGAGATTATTTAGATAAAGACGGAGTGAAAAAATACATCACCGAGATCGTTGCTAATGAATTCTTATTAATAAACAGAAAATCTAACTAAATAATAAAACACCTGAACATGGGCCGGGCTCTATTCAGGTTTTTTATCCTTCGACATCCCGACGCGTCGGGACAGGATGACAAAAAATCAAAACAAATAAACATTAAACCACAAACAAATAAACAGTTAAAAATTAAAATCATGATGACCATTAAAAACCGCGTACAATTAGTAGGAAATTTAGGAGCTAATCCAGAAGTAAAAACATTAGAGAGCGGAAACAAAGTAGCACGTTTTTCGGTAGCCACATCCGAGTATTACACCAATAAAAAAGGTGAGAAAATAAGTGAGACACACTGGCACAATGTTGTAGTATGGGGCAAATTAGCGGCCATAGCGCAACAGCTTCTGCAAAAAGGTACCGAAGTAGCCATTGATGGCAAATTAAGCACCCGGCATTACACCGATAAGTCTGGTTCTAAAAAATACATTACCGAAGTAGTGGCCAGCGAACTGCTCCTTTTAACCAAAAAAGAAAACAAAGCAGCTTAACAGGTCTTGTTGCAGCCAAAAGCAGAGCAGCCTCGGTCATAGTGAAAAATGTTTTGAAGGGAAAAGCAGTTGGAATGTGAAGTTGAAGGAAATGATCGGGGCTAGCTTCTGTTTTTAAATTAAAAACCATGGCATAAAAAAACCCTCACGGATTTCGTGAGGGTTTTTTATTTAAGCTGTTTTATTAAATTTAGTTATTAAAGATACGCTGAGTGATACGCTTATCATTGGTAGTAACTGTAATTAACAATAATTGATCTTTAGCATTTACATCGAAATAAAATTTCTCAGTATCACCTTCGATAATTCTAGGACTAACCAATAATTGTCCTAGTACGTTACTGATACTCACAGTTGCCTGAGTATTTTTATCATAATTCATTTGAACAAAAATACCTTTAGCATCTTTTCCGATTTTAATATTATTGTCAGATGAAGCAATAGAAGTAATACCTGCCAATGTTGGTGTATTTACTACGTGAACATCATAATTAAATGAAGATGAATCACCACAAGCTGAATTCACAGCGATCAGGCTTACTTTGTAGTCACCAGTGCTTCCATACATATGTGTTGCACTTGGAGTGTTTGCAGTGTTGCCATCTCCAAACTTCCAAGAATAAGTGTTAGCGCCCGTAGAGTTGTTTGTAAAGATGAACTGGGTTGTACTACCAAGGTATAAAGTATCCTTGTTAACACTGAAATTAGAAATCGGTAAAGCAGACGTAGAGGCTACGTTAAATGTCTGACTTGCATTATCACACATTGCAACTGTATTCACATCTACTTTGAAAGTACCTGCACCAAGATTTTTTAAAGTATCAGCAACCAATGAGTTGGTTTTGGTTTTAATAATATTATCTGAAGCGTCTTTCCAAGTATAGTTCCATGGACCGGCTGAAGTTCCTTTAGCGATAATAGAACCATTGTTAATCTTAGAACATAATGGCTGACTAACGTTAGAGGTCATTGTAGCTGAATTTAAAGTAATTCTTAACTCGAACTGAGGAGTAGTTGCGTTAGCTGCAATGGTTGCAGTGTAAGCACCTGTTCTTAAATTATGCGTTACATTATTCGCGATATCGTATAAGTTAACACAAGCGCCTGCAGGTAGTTTATTGATGTTAACCGGGTTAATTTTATAAACACCGGCATAAGCTGTACCTGTAGTTATGGTTAAAGGTATAGTAACTAAACCACTAAGACTTGGTAAAGAGTTTCTTAAAAATTTATTTCCGCTTGTTGTACTGAAGATACTCGGTGTTGTATTATCAACAGAGCTTGATAAATAAAACGCATCTTTACCGTTGTCAAACCCGGTTGTTGAGGTGGCATCAAATTTAAAATAAGCTTGTGAGAAGTAACCTGTAGTAAAAGTAGTACTGGTAAGATCCAATAAGAAATCGTCAAAATAATAATTAGATGCGGAAGATGTTTTCAAAATTCCTGTATTGTTATTAGTTGTTGTTTTCCAATTTTCGTTTGGACTAAAGTTTACACTGCTGTTTAATGCTCTTACTGAAAATGCTTGTCCCATAGGGATAACGCTTCCTGCTGTAAAAGGCACGTTTGCATTTGCATCCGGATCATAAACATAAAATGTGTTATCCACATTAGCTCCACCCGCCGAAGCAATAACCTGAGAAACTAAAATTGGAGAAGGATATGGATTTGAAATTAAATTCCATCCATCAGTAGCCGCAGGAGCACCTGCTGATAAAGTTAAATTGAATCCACCACCGGAAGCATTAGTATTCACGCCCCCTGTTAAAGGAATAGTAATTGCAGTAGTATTTACAGCACCATTACCTAAATAAACCCAATATCCTGTATTGGAATTAAGTCCCCCTAAAGAAGCAATAGGAATGTAATGGGCAGTATTTGAATCATCTCCTATAAATGCTGTTTCATCATATGTATAAACCGAGGTAAATGCAACACCACCTACTGATGATCCATCAGGACAAGAAGCGCAGGTAATTGCGAAGCTTGAATTCCAACCTGACATAGAAGCACCATTTACGCCACCTGAACCAATATTAACCCATCCGGTTAAGCCTGCGTTTTTAAACACCTCAACTGTTGGGCTACCGGTAAATGCACCAGAAGCTCCAATAATACCAATTCTTCCTTTATTAGATGCGTCGCTTTTAATCGTTAGATTTCCGCCTGCAGCAAAAGTACCTGCCGTTGGAGTTAGATCACCCCAAATATCAATTGAATTACCCGCGGTTATTGTTGCACCACTTCTGTTTAACAGTACATAACCCATAGTTGGTGCGCTCATTAATAAATTGTTGGTAACCGATCCCGAACCACCTATTGTTAAGGTAGATGTTTTAGAACCAATAAAACTTCCATTTGCAGTAGTCGCCGGAAAAGTAATTGCGCCGTTTAAAGTAAGGTTCTTACCGTTTAAACTAATTGTACCGTTCTGTAAATTAGATGTGCTGTTTACAGTTAGATCTGATCCTAAAACAATACCACCTGCACTGCCTCTGTTAACATTGAACTGATTTAATGTATTAGCTGTTGATCCTGCAGCAAAAGTAATTGTACCAAATGTACCGGAACCGTTAATGTTCAATTTTGAATTTCCTGTTTTCAAAGTTCCACTTCCTAAAATCATCCCATTGAGGTTCAATGTCTGAAGCGAGCTGTTAGACATTACAAAACTGCTTCCATTCAAATTCAGGTCACCATTAATAGTTAAATTTCCCGGCTGAGTTTTATCTGCACCACCTGAGATTGTTAAATGAGAGTGCGTCATGTTCAATATTGCTACAGAAGATGACTGTGCATAATCAACTGTTGAGCCTGCATTTAAAGTTACAAATGCAGACGAAGGAAATGTAGTATTAGATAAAGTTAAAGTTGCGGTATTTAATACGTTTAATTTTGCAGAAGAAGCAACAGTCAGAACTGAACTAAGGTTCAAGTTAAAACCTGTTGAACCATCTCCAACATTTAACTTAACACCTGATCCACTTATTGTCCACGCACCACCAAGGGTAGCAGCTGTAGCACTTGTTGCATTAGGGTATAAGTTGAAAATTTGATTGGGTGTTACGAAATCTGTAGGTTGACTGCCTGTAGCATTTGAATTTGACCACCATGAAGAAACGCTGTTTAGAGCGCCTGAACCATCCCAATAGTATACCGGAGAAGCCGTTCCTGAAATATCAATGTCGTCAAAAGCAATAAAATTGCCACTACTAGCACCTGTATAAGACCACCTAACATAAACTGTTGATTTATTTTCGAAAGCAACAGGAACTGCCACTGTAAAAGTATGCCAAGCACCATCCGAAAGAACATCTGTAATCGTTAAAGGAGTGTAAGTACTATTATCTGTACTCACTTCCACTGTTAATGCAGGTGCACCAAGGGAACGCAATCCGTTCCACTTCAGGATCATATTAGTAATATTTGTTGTTACAAAAGGCGCCGAAACCGATTGCTGTAAACCCGAAGTACCATCGGCACCGTACATCTTTGATCCAATTGAAGACAAAGGAATTGTACAATCAATGATTGAGCCTCCGTTTGCTATATCCGGGTCAACACCCCAGTCACCACTGGCAAAAGTCCAGCCACCCGGAAATGTCGATGTTGTTCCGCTTCCGAAAGTCTCAGAATAAGCAGTCTGTGCTTTAGAAGATAATCCAACGCACACTAACAGTATGCAAGAAAGATTTTTTAAGTAATTATATATCATAGTAAGGGGATTTTTCAGATTAATATTATAGTAAATTTATAGAAATTAATTTATGATTCCAAATTTATTGGTGCCATATTTTGGCTTATTAGTCGAATTGTTGGATTTGTGTTTGGAAGCGCTTAAATTTTACCAAAAAAAGGGCTTTTTTCAACCAAAACGATAGAATCTAAATATTTAGATTATTACATAAACGGTCCATTTATTGTACAATAATTTGGTACATTTACGGCTCAATTTTTTGCCTTTTAAATTTACTTATGCTTAAGACCAATTTCGATCACAAAAAAATAAATGCTCTGGTGTTTCTGATGCTTTTTTCTGCATTTGGTTTTTCTCAAAACAGCGGTTCTATTAAAGGAATTATTTACGATAAAAAAAATGGCGAAGCGGTTCCTTTTTCGAATGTATTTTTAAAAGGCACCACCATTGGCGCTAATACGGATCTAAATGGTTATTTTTCGATCACAAAAGTTCCGCCGGGAGATTATACCCTTATGGTTACGAATCTTGATTTTGACACCATTACCGAATCCATCAAAATTAAAGCCGGTGAAATTCTTAACAAAAAATTCTTCTGTACCAAAGGCGGAATTAATCTTAACGAAATAGAAGTTTCCACTAATCAGGCAGAAAAAGTTGAGAACACCACAGTTTCGGTTCAGAAGGTCGATCCCATTATCATCAGCAAATTACCCAGTATCGGTGAACCCGATCTGGCACAGTATTTACAGGTGTTACCCGGAGTTACCTTTACCGGTGATCAAGGCGGACAATTATACATTCGAGGAGGTTTACCGGTACAAAATAAAGTTTTGCTTGACGGGATGATCATTTATAACCCTTTTCACTCGATCGGATTATTCTCTGTTTTTGATAATGACATCATGAAAAACGCTGATGTTTATTCTGCAGGATTTGGTGCTGAATATGGCGGAAGAACTTCTTCTGTTATGGATGTTACTACACGAGACGGAAATAAAAAACAATTCGGCGGCAAGGTTGCTGCATCTACTTTCGCTGCAAAAATTCTATTGGAAGGCCCGCTTGCCAAATTAAAAGAAGACGGAAAAGGAAGTTCCTCTTTTGTTATTTCGGCAAAACACTCCTATTTACCTCAAACCTCTAAAAGCCTTTATTCATACGCTAACAAAGATGGCTTACCATTTTATTTTACGGATGTGTATGGCAAACTTTCATTTAACGCCACAAACGGAAGCAAGCTGAATTTGTTCGGATTTAATTTTAATGATAAAGTAGATTATCCAAGCATTGCTACCTATAACTGGAAATCTTACGGTGCAGGATCTAACTTTGTTCTTATCCCAAATAACTCCAATTTATTGATCGAAGGCGTTTTCGCATATTCACAATATAAAATAGATTACAAGAACCCGAACATTGACACCGATAAAAAATCAAGCAGCATAAACGGTTTTAATGCAGGATTCAATTTCATTAAATTCATTGGTCGCAGCGAAGTTAAGTTTGGCTTTGAAGGAATCATCACCGGAGCTAATTACGAATTGCAAAACCCTTACTTCACAAAAATTCAGGTTACACGTTCAACTTCCGATCTTGGAGCTTTTGTGAAATACAAATATGTTGGCGCCAAAAAACGCTTCATTTTCGAGCCAAGCTTCCGCATGCAATATTACGCTACACTTAACGTGTTTTCGCCTGAACCGCGCTTAAGCTTTAAACTAAATATTACTCCTAAGATCCGATTCAAAGCAGCAGGTGGTTTATACAGCCAGAGTTTAATGAGTTCAAGCTCTGACCGCGATGTTGTGAATTTATTTTACGGATTCATTAACGCTCCTGAAAACGATAACCTTCCAAAAACATATCTTGATAAGAACGGAAAATCTCTCGAAGTAAAATCTTCCGTTCAAAAAGCCAATCACATGGTGGCCGGCTTTGAATTCGATTTCTTAAAATATTTTGAATTGAACGTTGAAGTGTATCAGAAATTCTTTAACCAGATCATGAATACGAATCGCGATAAGATCTTTGATGATACCCCGGAAAATGCCAGCAAACCCGATGCCTCTAAAAAAGATTTCGTTGTTGAACAAGGCCGTGCACAAGGCGCTGATCTTGTTCTGAAATTTGAACGCAAGCGCTTTTATTTCTGGGCGGTTTACTCTTACATTGTTAATAATCGCTGGTCAGGGAATACATCAACAGGTGTTGTTACCAATTACCCGCCAAGCTTCGACAGAAGACATAATGTTAACTTAGTTACTTCTTACACCTTCGGAAAAAAACGTAATTGGGAATTAAATGCCCGCTGGAACTATGGTTCTCCTTTCCCGGTAACTCCAACACAAGGATATTACCCTTCGCTTAATTTCAACAACAACTTAAACTACAATTATTCTAATGCAAACGGACAATTAGGTTATTTGCCCGGCGATCTTAACTCCATGCGTTTAACAGATTTTCACCGTTTGGATATTGGTGTTAAATACCGTTACAACTGGACAGAAAAAATAATTCTTGAATTTAGTGGCGGAGTTACGAACGTATACAATCGTAAGAATATTTTTTACGTAAATCGTTTCACGTTCCAGCGAATTGATCAGCTGCCAATTTTACCTAATTTAAACGTAAGTTTGAAGTTCTAAAAAGATTGATTGCTGTTTCCTGAAAAATAATTTAATTTTAAACTGAAATGGCATTCAAGATCTATACGAAAACAGGAGATAAAGGACAAACCTCTTTGATTGGCGGTACACGCGTTCCGAAACATCACATTCGCATCGAAGCTTATGGCACAGTTGATGAATTGAATTCGCATCTGGGTTTAATTCGCGATAACATTTCCGAAAAAGAATTATTCGATCTTCTTATTGAGATACAGGACCGCCTTTTTACAATTGGTTCTTTATTGGCAAGCGATCCTGAAAAAGACCTTAAAATGCAACTGCCGCAATTAAAAGAAACAGATGTTGAATTATTGGAAAAAGCAATTGATAAAATGAATGAAACACTTCCGGAGATGAAACATTTTGTTTTACCGGGAGGCAATACAGTTGTTTCTTATTGTCACATTGCCCGCTGTGTTTGCCGCAGAGCCGAACGCGCCACTTTAAAACTTTCAGAGAACGAAAAAGTAGATGAACTTATTTATAAATATTTGAATCGTTTATCGGATTATTTATTTGTGCTGTCTCGCAAACTATCACAAGATCTTAAGGCCACTGAAATAATCTGGAAACCGAGAGTTTAAAAAATGAAAAGCCCGAAAGAAATAGTGGATACCATGATGGCCAAAGATTATTTTAGTCAGTGGCTTGGCATTACTGTTCTTGAAACCGGGAATGGAATTTGCAAACTCAGTTTAAAAGTACGCAATGAAATGCTCAACGGTTTCGGAATTGCACATGGCGGCATTACTTATTCTTTAGCCGATAGCGCTTTGGCTTTCGCATCTAACTCTCATGGTAAAAAAGCTGTTTCGGTAGAAACCTCCATCTCACACACCGTTTCGTTAATGGAAGGTGATGAAATAGTTGCCGAGGCCAGAGAAGAAAATTGTTCCAATAAAATTGGCATTTACACCATTAAGATCAAAAGAACTTCCGATCATGCTATTGTTGGTTTATTCAAAGGCACCGTTTACCGCACATCAAAAGATTGGTAAACAATTTTGTTGCTTGAGTACATGCATAAAATTTGTTAATACATTAAACCTTCGGGTTTTCTGAAAGTCAAAAGTAAAACTAACTTATATGAAACATCTAACAAAAACAGTTCTTATTGCAATATCTTTTTTAGTGTTTGGAACACTGAATGGTTTTGCACAAAAAGGCGGACATGGTGGCCACGGAGGCGGACATGGTCACGTTGGCCATGGCGGAAAAGCAATGGGCCCGCATCCACATCACGGTGCTAAAGTTGTGGTTAAGAAAAGCATCTATCGTCCTGCAAAATTTGTTATTTACCATCCATTTTGGGGACCAAAACGCGCTTATAACCGCAGATGGGTATATTTTCCGGGGCACAATTTTTATTGGGATAATTGGAGAAATCATTATGTATTCTGGAACGGAACCATTTGGGTAAGCAATCCTTCCCCTCCTCCGACTGTCGTAAATATCAATATTGATAATGAGAAACATTACGAGTTAAAAGACAGTGAAGATGATGAAGATGATGTTTACAAAACCAACGATACTCATAAACAGGAATATAAACCTGAATAAAACAGACCGCGAGTGCATACCTCGCGGTTTTTGTTTACTGATGGCAAAAACTGTACTTTTATATCTCATTCTTTTACTATGAACCAAGCATATATCATTAATGGCGTTAGAACTGCCATCGGAAATTTTGGAGGAACATTATCGGTTGTTAGAACAGACGATCTGGCAACAATTGTTTTAAAAGAATTGATCAAAAAAAATCCGGGTGTTAACTGGTCACAGGTTGGTGATCTGATAATGGGATGCGCCAATCAGGCTGGTGAAGATAATCGCAACGTTGCGCGAATGGCGGGTTTAATGGCGGGTTTACCAATTACAGTTCCCGGACAAACCGTTAACCGATTATGCGCTTCGGGTTTAAGTGCCAGTATTGATGCAGCAAGATATATACAATTAGGTGAAGCCGACCTGATGATATCAGGTGGTGTTGAGAACATGACGCGCGGTCCTTTGGTAATGAGCAAAGCAAGTTCTGCATTTGGCAGAGATCAGCAATTGTTTGATACAAGTTTTGGATGGAGATTCATTAATCCGAAAATGAAAGAAATGTTTGGCGTGGATGCCATGGGCGATACTGCCGAAAATGTTGCAGAGCTTCATAAGATCAGCAGAGAAGATCAGGATAAATTCGCATTGTGGAGTCAACAGAAAGCTGCAAAAGCATTAGCCGCCGGAAGATTTGAAAAAGAAATTGTTGGCATTGAAATTCCGCAAAAAAAAGGTGATCCAATTTTATTCAGTAAAGATGAGTTTGCAAAAGCAAATACCACTTTAGAAGGTTTACAAAAATTAAAAACAGCATTCAAAAAAGATGGAACCGTAACTGCCGGAAATGCATCGGGATTGAACGATGGAGCCGCCGCACTTTTATTGGCTTCTGAACAGGGTATAAAAAATAATAAACTTAGTCCGCTTGCACGAATTGTATCAAGCGGTGTTGCCGGTGTTGAGCCAAGAATAATGGGATTAGGTCCGGTTGAAGCCGCCAATATTGCTTTAAAAAGAGCAGGCTTAAGCTGGAAGGATATTGACATTATTGAATTGAACGAAGCTTTCGCAGCGCAAAGTTTAGGTTGTACCCGTCAGTGGAAATTAGATGATAACGATCCGCGTATCAATCCTAACGGTGGAGCCATAGCTCTCGGACATCCCTTAGGAATGAGCGGAGCACGAATTTTAAATTCGGCGGCGATAGAACTGCAACTTCAAAATAAAAAATATGCTTTAGTAACCATGTGCATTGGTGTTGGTCAGGGTTATGCGGCCATTATTGAGAAGTGTTAAAAAACTTAAGTTAGAAGGTTCAAGGTTAAAAGTCTTAGAACAAACTCAACTGAGCTTCCCCTGCTTTGTAATTGAAGGAGCCGATATTAAATTCGAATTTCTCTTCCTTCATAAAGCGTTCTTTAGATATCTTAAAAAGCTGCTTAATGCTTTCTGCCATTTTTCCTTCGCCGCGCATGCGCACACCTAAACGGCTGTCATTTACTTTTCCGCCATGGCTGTCGCAGATCTGATTCCAAACTTTATCGGCACGATCCGGAAAATTTTTTAGCAACCAATCTTTAAATATTGGGCCAATGGATCCGTTCAATCTCACAATTGTAAAACCGGCTGATGTAGCGCCTGCTTTTGCAGCCAACTCGATCACACTCGGTATCTCATGATTATTAATACCCGGAATAATTGGCGCCACCATAACACCACAAGGAATATTATTTGTAGATAATGCCTCCAATACTTTAAATCTGTTCTTGTAAGTAGCGGTTCTTGGTTCCAATTTTTGGCGAACATCTTCATCTGTTCCCGTTATCGAAACCATAACATGTACTAAATTCAATCTGGCCAGATCTTTTAATACATCGATGTCTCTTAATATTAAAGCATTTTTTGTAATAATAGCAACAGGGTGTTTGTATTTTAAACATACCTGCAAAATGCGTCGTGTAATTTCAAGCTGGCGTTCAACCGGCTGGTAGCAATCGGTGTTACCCGAAAGCATAATGGGCATGGGCTTCCATTTTTTGCTACTGAAATGTTTTTCTAAAAGCTCAACGGCATTTTGTTTCACAATGATCTTACGTTCAAAATCGAGCCCTGCACTGTAACCCCAATACTCGTGGGTGTTGCGGGCGTAGCAATAAATGCAACCGTGCTCGCAGCCCTGGTAGGGATTTAAAGAATAAGCAAGACCGATATCTTCGCTATCTACTTTATTAATGATCGTTTTGGGATAAGTATTAATGATCTCGGTTTTTTCGTTCAGGATCATTTCCTCATCTAATACCTCTATATATTCACGAACATAACCATGAAGGTTAAATTTGTTATTGGGATTTAATTGCGCACCCCTACCCTTAAAGTAAGTGTTATTTTCGGTTGTTTGCATTTTATTTGTATCCTATTTTTTCCATCTGGGTTTTTGGTTTTTCTAATAACTGTTTTAAGGCCTTAAATATGATCTGTATTTCAGATTCACCTTTTGCTATTTTTTTATCTTGCTGCAAAAGGGTTTTCTCTATTTGCTCGAGTTTTAAAAAAATCTCTTTGTGATTCACAATCATCTCTCTCATTTTTGTAAATACTCTAATTATCTGAATATTTACACGAATTGCTATTTTACTACTCAAAACACCCGACAACATTGCAACACCCTGTTCGGTAAAAACAAA
>JANYIQ010000199.1 GCA_025362575.1 Bacteroidia bacterium | reverse complement strand
TATTAACTTACGATCAAAGTAAAAAATGGAACTTCGGAATGGTTTGGGTCTATGGCACCGGTAACAGAGGCACTTTGCCAAATGGGTTCTTTTTGTATGAAGGAAGTTTGAGTAACGATTATGGTTTGCGGAACTCGTATCAGTTCCCATCGTATCATCGTATGGATATTAATATCACACTTACGCCTGATAAAGACAAGCACATGGCCCGCCGAAAAGCCAGAACAGAAAAGCGTTACGCGCGCAAAGGAAAGTCGATCGAGAACATTGCATTGCAAAAAAAATGGAATAAAAATTATCAGGGAAGCTATACATTGAGTATTTTTAATGTGTACAACCGTTACAATCCTTATTTTATTTATTACGATCGTGACGGCGATTTTTTACAAGGCAATTTAACGGTAAAAGCAAAGCAGGTTTCTTTGTTCCCAATACTACCAAGTTTAACCTGGAATTTTAAATTTTAGTAATGAAGATCATTGTTTTAAATATTAAGTCAAATAAAAATATAAAAGCATTTCGCATAGTATCTTGTGTCTTGGATCTTGCGTCTTTTATAAATTTATCTCGTTTCTTACTCCTTACACCTTTCTTCTTACTCCTTTTTTCTTGTCGCAAAGACATCAGTCCTAAATTACCCGAGTACAAAGAAAAACTTGTAGTAGAAGCCAGCATCGAAACAGGTTTGCCGGCAACTGTATTCTTATCTTATTCCATTCCTTATTTCGGAACATTTGATTTTACCGATCCTAAAAAGGCTTTTGTGAAAGGCGCATTTGTAACCGTGAGTGACGGAACAACAACCGATACATTAAAAGAACTGGATCCTACAAGCGGTTATATTTATTTCGGATCAAAACTTTTAGGTGCAGTTGGTAAAACCTATATACTCAGCATTAAAGTGAACGGTAAATCATATACAGCCGAAACATACATTCCGCCGCCGGTAAAACTCGATAGTATTTATTTTAAAGGCGAGAAGGATAGTCTCGGTTTTATCTGGGCACATTTAAGTGAACCCGCAGGTACAGGTAACAATTATCGCTGGATGGCCAAACGAACCAATGCCGATCTGTATTTTGCAGGACCATTTAATTCTGTTTTTGATGATAAATTCATTGATGGAAAAGATTTTGAGTTTGCGTATGACCGCGGTCCGCAACCAAACCAGATTGAAAACAACAAGAACGATCCTGAGGCCGGTTTTTATAAATGGGGTGATACAGTTATTGTGAAATTCTGCAGCATTGACAGAAACTCTTATTTATTCTGGAATACTTATTATCAGAATAAATCAAGCAACAGTAATCCTTTTTCTTCGCCTGCAAACATAAGAAGTACAATTTCCGGCGACGATGCACTTGGTGCATTCTGTGGCTATTCGCCAAGTTTTGACACATTGATCATTGTAAAAAAATAAATTATGGGAAACGATTTTCAGGAAAAAACAGCCGAAACCGGAAACTTCATTAAGTGCAGCGGCTGCGGTGCCAATTTAAAATTTGCGCCGGGCACAAAGCATTTAACCTGCGAATACTGTAATGCAAAGAATGAGATCGTAACAGCAGAAACTGTTATTGAAGAGAATGATTTTGAGAAATTTTTGAATGAGCAGGAAGGAAAAGAGGACAAACAAAAGGTTAGTACTGTAAAATGCGATAATTGCGGAGCCTCTACAACGCTCAAACCAAACATTACTTCTTGTGGCTGTCCGTATTGCGATACGCCATTGGTTATTAAAAACGCAACCACTTCAAGTGTCATTAAACCAAAATATGTTCTGCCTTTTAAAATTGAACGTAAAAAAGCAAATGAAGAATTTGTAAAGTGGACCGGAAGTTTATGGTTTGCACCAAATGATCTTAAGAAATATGCTGAACAATCTACCGATAAATTAAATGGTTTGTACATGCCATTTTGGACCTACGACAGCGATACTACAAGTTCTTATACCGGTATGCGGGGCGTGCATTATTACGAGACCGAAAGCTATACCGATAATAACGGAAAAAGACAAACACGTCAAGTTCAAAGAACAAGATGGTATCCGGCGAGCGGAACGGTGTTTAATAAGTTTGATGATGTTTTAGTTTGCGCTTCCAATTCATTACCCGAAAAGATAAGTCGTGATCTTGAGCCTTGGGATTTGCATGAACTGAGTGCTTATGATGATCGTTTTTTAAGCGGATTTGTTACCGAGAGTTATCAGATCGATCTGAGAGCAGGATTTAGCACCGCGAAGAATATTATGGCACCTCAGATACGCAGTACGGTATGCGCGGCCATTGGTGGTGATGTGCAGCAAGTAACCGGCATCAGCAGCGATTACAACAGCGTAACATTCAAACATATTTTGTTGCCATTATGGATCAGCGCTTATAAATACAATGATAAAGTGTTTCGTTTTATGATCAATGCACGCACAGGTGAAGTACAAGGTGAACGACCATACAGCGCCATTAAAATTATTTTATTCTCGCTGACGATAATTGTAGTTGGAGTAGGGATCTGGTATTTTGCCTCAAAAAATAAATAGTTCTGTCATTTATTTTTTTGTTGCCATAACGATCCAGTCCCAGGGGTAAGGACCTCTTAGTGATCTTGGAACATTGTCTATTTCCGTATCCCAGGCATATTCTACTTTATCGATCTTAATATTCTTAAAACCAAAATCAGTTAAGGTGGTAAATAATTCTTCCTTTAAATGATGTTTTGTTGGCAGGGTATCAATGTTCATGATACCATGCTTAAGATTAATGTACTCGGTTTTGCTGATCTTCTCTTTTGTTTTTGTAGAATTGAGCACTGCTTTAGGATTGCACTTCTCAAAGGTAAGATTGCTGAAGATCACAGATTCTATGGATGGAACCACTAAGATCAAATGGCCTTTCTGTTTTAAGTTTGTATAAATGTTCTTATAAATGATCTTTCGTTTGGAAAGTTCGGCATTGAGGATGGCGTTCACACAAAGCATGGTGTCAAATTTCTCGTTGCTCTTCCAGGTTTTTGTAAGATCAACATTTTTGCAAGTAATATTCTTGAGTTTTGTATAGTTCTTTTCAATTTGCTTTAAATGCTCAGATGAAAAATCGATAGCGAAAACCTGCTTGAACTGCGGTGAAAGCAAAGGAAGCCAGTTACCAACTCCGCAGCCAAAATCGGCTATTGTTTTTTTAGGAGAGGCTACTTCTTTTATCCAGGACTTAATAATTCCGTTCTTATCGCTTTTAGAAACATTGAATATTTCTTTATTGTAATTAGCAGATACTTTATTCCAAAATTTTCTGTCCATACTGTTTCAATTTATATTTTCTTAAACATAACCAAACTTTAGTAATAAAAAAATGCTTGTTGAATTTAATTTGTAAAATTTCTGAATGTTGAACTCAAGGCTCAATTCAAACCTTCTAACATATGCGCCAAAATGGGTTCACATTTTTCTTTGCAACACGCATAAAAATGTCCGTGTTTCCAGGTGGCTGATTTGGGCGAAAGGCCCCACCAGAATTCGGCCATAGCCAAAGGTTTCATCTGATGTTGAAAAGCGTATTGCAGTAATTTTGGACCTGCGCATTCGCCGGCACCGCTGGGAGGATTTTTATATTCTGCGTTCTTAAAAAGTGTATTTAAACTTTTTTCTTCCCCCGCACTATTTAAAAAATAATATTCATCAAAAAGCCGCTGCTGTAATAAAGCCGAATTGTTTTTCCGTTCTGTTTTTAAAGCATCGATCTTCTCTTTGTACGCATTTGGTTTTTCTTCTTCAAGATCCCTGATCTCTTTATTGATTCTGCTAAGTTCTTTCATGCCTGTATTGAGAAAACTTTTTTCGTCCAAGCTGTCAAATACAGGTGGTACAAATTTGGAATGATGATTTTCTCCGGCCAGCTTTCCTGAAAAGGCAGCTAAATAACCAATTTCGTTTTGTGCAGTTTGTACCACTAGTAAGCCAAACATCTTACCAATAACTGAACCGGATTGATCTTGTTCCAAACCAAAATTATGGTTCCATTCGTTTTGATCCTGTAAATATCTTTGCAGTTTTTCGGCAGCCAATAAACATAATGGATGTGGCTCATTGTTATGCATAAGATCGAACTTAAGCGGAATGGAATATTCATCATTCAATTCACCAAAGGAGTTGAAGAAAGGATCTTTTATTGTATTGTCTGACTTCAATTGTGTATTACGCTTTTATAGCCCATCTTAATTTAGCCGAGCGCGCTCTTGGATTTGTATTTATTTCTTCAACGGATGCGCGAATAGGGTCGGGGGCCACTTCCGAATAAATACCTGAGCGGAAAAATGTTTGAAATGCTTTTTTAACGCGACGATCCTCACCGGAATGAAAAGAAAGTATAGCCACTCGACCTCCGGTGGCCAATGCATCCGGGAGTTTTTCTAAAAATTTATCAAGCATACCAAATTCATCGTTCACTTCAATGCGCAAGGCCTGAAAGCATCTTTGACACGCTTTTTTTATTTCTTCCTTACGCGACTCGGCGGGTAAAAATTCAAGTGCATTTTTAATGATCTCTTGCAAATGTGTTGTGGTCTCTATCGTTTTTCCTTTTGCTAATTCTGTTGTTATTGCTGATGCAATGCTCATGGCATATGGCTCATCAGAATTCACTGCAAAGATCTCCGCTAGTTCGTTCTTTGAGATGGTCTTTAATAACATTGCTGCTGATCTTCCGCTTTTTGGATTTAATCGCAGGTCGAGCGGACCTTCGATCTTGAACGAAAAACCTCTTTCGGGATTATCGATCTGCATGGAGGAAACACCTAAGTCGGCGAGAACAAAATTCAATGGTCCTGCTTCGGCGGTAATAAGATCGATGCCTGAGAAATTCATTTTTTTGATGATCAATACATCTTCACCATAACCCAATGCTTCTAAACGCTCTTTAGTGCGCGGCAATTCAAAGGGATCTACATCTGTTGCAAATAATCTTCCGCCGGGTACAAGGCGTTTTAAGATCTCCAGACTATGTCCTCCATAACCTAATGTAGCATCCATTCCGGTTTGTCCGGGTTGGATCTGTAAAAGCTCCATGATCTCATTCACGCAAATAGAGCGGTGCATGCCTGCAGGCGTTCGTCCCTGCGACATCACTTTTTCAATGTCGGCAGCGTATTGTTCGGGCTGTAATTCTTTATATTTCTCCTTGAAGGCCTTTGGATGAGTGCCTTTATATCTTATGCGTCGAGGTTTTTTTGGTTCCTGATCATCCATTTAGTGAATTGGAAAATTTTAATTGACGATATAAGTAAATGGTTTTCATTGCATAGCAAAGATATTATTTTTTAGAGATCAAACACTAAACATGGAACCCGAAATATAAAATATTAATTCTCGAATGATGAATATAGTGCCCTGAGGACGGGATTAAATCCCGATAGCTATCGGGACACCGACCAGCGTATGTTGCGCGCCGCTTTGCTTGCCGGATCGAACTCCCTAAGAAGTACTACTTACTTAAATAAGAATTAGCTTCATTACCATCGTTCGTCAGGCTCACGATGACAACTCACCAAGATCTTCTACTTATTCATGTAAGAATTAGCTTCGTTGCCGTACAATTTTTGCCCATCCTTATAAACTGTAATGAAAGCATCAGTGATGCCAACCGATTTAGCTTCTTCTTTTAGTTTGTTGGCAGATTTTGCATCCACAAAATTACCAATGGTGTACAGGTATAAACCGTTAATGGCTTTATTGGCAATTGGCCAGGTTTTAATGTTCAAGAATTTAGCGGCGGTTTCGTTTGGCACCTGGTTTCTAAAGGCACCAATTTGTACTTTAAAAGAGATGCCTGCCTCGTCGGCTTTAACACCATTTTCAGGAGTTGGAGCAGGGGCAGAAGTAACGTTGTTGCTAAACGGCGCCACGGTTGGTGTATTTGCGGCAGGGGCACTTGTATTCTCAGTTGCTGCTAATTTAGGATTATTGCTTGCCGGTATAGGAGGCAGGTTACTGTTATTGCCAAATACAATTGGGTTCTCGGCTTCCATTTTAATATTCGCGCTGTCTTTTTGTATTTGAACACCTTGCATGAACGGTATGCGTTTTCCGTTCAGGTAACTCGAGGCAAAAGCATCTTTAATACCCAAAGCATTTACTTTACCCTGATCCTCTTTTACACGGCCCTCCAAATTATAAATACCGGCTGTGTATCGGTACAATCCGTTTGGTAAATGCTCGCTGTAAATTGGCGTTAAATTATAAACCTGGTATTTGTTTATTGGGCGCGAGAATAAACCGATCTGTATGGTAAAGAGCAGACCGTTAATCTGGTTAAGATCTTTAACTACCACTGCAGGGTCGGTTGCTTCGCTTGTATTCGGGTTGTTAGCGACTAACACCGGATTTTTAGGCACGTTAACATTGCTGCCAATACCTGCTGTGGTTGGCGCATTGGCCAGGTTAGCAGGTGTACCATTTTTTTCTAATATGGCTAAAGCTTCGCCAACAGTAATGCGCTGACCGTCATAATAACCTACAACGAACGCATCCTTGTATCCGAGGTTACGTAGATCATTCTTAACTCCGTTTGCAATTTCAAACTTAGTAAAGTTACCGGCAGTATAACGTATGTATCCATTAGGTGTGGTTTGCGCATTAACAGGTTCTAAACCTTTGAACTCAGCATCATTAATTTTTGTTTTAAAGGCACCAATTTGCACACGGAACACAAGCCCCTCCGGCATTTTCTGGTCAATAGGAATAGGGTTAGAAGCAGAGTAGGCGTTGGTGGTTTTAATTTCCATTCCTTCAACTTTAATGGCAACCGAGTTTGGCTCGGGGTTATAATTTTTAGGCTCAGTGGTGTTTGTTTTTGGCTCAGAAGTATTAGCAACCGGCTCGCTGGTCTTTGCTTCTTTAACCTTAGGTTCCTTGGGTGCTTTAGGTTCTTTTACTTTTGGCTCTTTAATTTTTGGTTCGTTGCTTGCAAGCGGCTCAGAAGTTTTTGGCTCACTTGTCTTAGGTTCTTTGCTTGCTATAGGTTCTGTTGTTTTTGGTTCTTTGGTTCCTGAGCTTGTCGAAGGAGTAGTTTTTGGTTCTTTAGCAGTTTTAGGGTTATTAGAAGCAACAGCAGTTCCTACTTTTGTTTCAGCAACCTTGTTTATCTCAGCAATACTTTCTTCACCTTTTTTAGTAGCCTGTGCTAAAAATTCTTTTTTCTGAACAGGATCGGTGGTTTGGCTGGCTTTAGTGATAAGCGATTTAGCCTGTACAATTAAATTATCAGAATTCGATTTAACCGCTTTTTGCGCAGGGTTCAAAGTTTTCGGCAACACTTTTGAAGCAGCTTCCTGCTCCATTACATAAGCCGTATTTTGTTTTTCCAATTCAGCAACTTGTTTTTGGTTCAGATCATTTAACTTAGCTACTAATTCAGGAGAAGCATTTGAAGAAATAATTTTTGGTTCAGTTACAACATAGCTCGGAGAATATTTCTTTAAAAGAGAAATAGCTTGCTCTTGT
>JANYIQ010000174.1 GCA_025362575.1 Bacteroidia bacterium | reverse complement strand
GTTTCCATCTTTATACTGTGCAACATAATTACCCGGTGTACAAATAGTATAACCACCTGAGGCAGGTGTTACACTTGCTGTTGTAGCTAGGTTGGTCCAGGTATATGTACTTGGAGCAGGACCTGTACTTGCTGTAATATTAAATGGTAAACATGGATTAGCACATGTAATTGTGTTTCCTAAGATCGAGTTAACGGTCATGGTTGGTACAATAATATTTGCGCTAATAGAAACTGTTTGAGATGCAGTGCAACCATTTGTAATGTTTGTAAACGAAGCGGTATATACGCCCGGAACTCCACTACACATTAACATCGGCGAATTACTTAAAGCATTCAAAGAAGTCATTGAACCATCAAACCATTGACCTTGAACATTTACTGTTGGAGTACAAATTGCAGTAAAGCAAGCAGGTGCTCCGTTACAAGTAATTGTTCTGGTAGTTGGTGTTACTGTAATACTTGGAACGGTGGTATTTTGTGAAACTGAAACGACCTGTGAAACAATACAAGAACCTAAAGACGGAGCTGAGGCGAAAACAGTGTAGGTATTTAATCCACTTGGCGCTGTTCCTGAAATTGTTGAACCTGTAGAAACTCCTGTGGTAGAGCTCGTCCAGGTGTAAGACATAAGAGCATTTGTAATGGAAGGATTTGTTGATGTATTGATGGCATTTAATGTTATGCTTGAAGGATTACAACCAACAACAGTGCCTGATGGTGTGCTAATTGAAAAACTTGGTACCGGTGGTGCCGGGTTCACATTTATGGTAGTAGTCCCTTTACATCCTGAAGCATCCACAACCGAAATTGTATTTATCCCTACAGCCATACCACTTACTGAATACGTTGTAACTGTAGATCCTGTAAGTGTTGCAGCAGGTGACCAAGTAACTGTATATCCCGGAGAACCAGATGAAATAGAAATGTTAGCCGCATTGGTTGAACTTGTACATGATAGTTGAGTAATTGGTCCTGCTGAAACGTTAGGTGGAGGCGAAGGTGAAACCGGAACTGTAACCGTTGTAGAATAAGTACTGTTAACCCCTGCGCAACTTGTTACATTCATTGTAGCAGTATAGTTTGTAGTAGAAGAAGGGCAAACAACTTGAGTTAAGCCTGTGCCAATAACTCCTGCCGGACCTGTCCATGTAACGGTGTAAGCTTGCGGACCGGTAGGTACAAATCTCCAGCCTTCGTTATTACCTGTCCAGTTCGAAGGAAAATTACGTGAAGGTGGGCAAACAGCGGTTGTAGCGTTAATATTCTGAATCCCGATGATCCCTTTTCCACCTTGCCAGCTACAGCTGTTTGAACTATTTTGAATGTATACATCAATAAAGTTTGTATTCTCATACAAAACCAACTGAAATGTTGAGTTTGGAGAACCACAAGAAAACAAGGGAATGTTATCCCAATAAATTACAAGTGCGCGACAAGGAGCAGTACCGGAAAAATAATAACGCATGTTTCCGCTAACCGAAGGATCAATGTCCCTGAAAGCTGCACAGATCGTGTTACCGGGCATGTCAACAAGACTTGGTAAAGCTGCCGACACTACATAATTATCGTATCCGGAAGCTAATGTTGTGTTAAAAGAAAGCTGACCATTTGAACCCAAAATACAGCTGTTATATATGTTACCGAAATAGCAAAAATTAAACCCTAAATTAACTACAGAACTCCAGATATCGTCGGTAAATAATGAAACACTGGTGCCGCCTGTGTATGCATATGGTGTATAAGATATTGGTTGAACCGAATAAGAAGTGGTTTGATTTACTGCTACCACGCTCGCATTAAGCGTAGCGCAACCGCCGGAGCAAACTGCAACAGAAGTTGTAGATGCACTTATAGACGGACAAAACGGTAAAGCCTGACTGAAAATTTTCGCATTGCATAATACAAATGCAAGAACAAAAAATAATTTGTATAGAGATGTTGATTTCACTTTAATTAATGTTTAATTCTAATTCGTATAGTTTCTGATTGTTCAATATATCCAACTGATCAATTTTATAGTCTTCGTTATCGCTCAATATGCCGCTCGCATTCGAAAGCTTAGTGTAATCTGAAGGCAAAAATGTTTTTTCTTCATCATTAATTGAGAAAAAAGTTACAGCCGACTTGTTCAAATTCTCAAGCAATTCGATGGATTGAATTCGGGATTTATAAGAATATTCAGCAGCCTCCTTGAAATTATTATTCTTATAAAGTTTTACCGCAATGGCCTGAAAGCGAATCGCTTTTTTGAAACTACCGTCTAAGCCCGAACTTGAATGGCTGATAATTTCCTTTTGAATTTTAAAAATGGCAATATGACTTTTATTGATGAATGCTTTAGCTTGATCGGCAGTTTGGGCCTTTGCAAGCGAAATCGTAAAAAGTACAATTGCTAATAGGAGATTTTTTTTCATTGCTATTTTCTAAAAAGACTATCTAACATTGAGTGTTTAGCAACAAACGTGCCAAACCTAAAAAAAATGTTAAAAAACTTTATTTCAGAGTACAATATAACAAAAAAAAGCCACCGAAACAGGTGGCTTTTTTAACAATTTAATTGGGTTTTGGTCCTTTATTTCTTTTCAAGGCTTTCGTACATTTTGATCATTCCGGGCAGTTGATCTTCAGCTAACCTTTTGGCTTTTATGTTCTTATCTTTATCCAACAGGTAAATAACCGGAGTAGAGAAAATATCGTATTTGGTTTTAATGTTATTCAAATGAACCGGATCATATATGTTTATGAAATCCAGCTTCTTCTCTATAACGTACTTTCTCCACTTGTCAAAATCGTGTAAAGTGTAGACAGAGAACACTTTAACGTCATAAGTTTTTCTTAATTCATGGTAAGTTTCCAGAAGTTTAGGTATTTCAGTTTGGCAATGCCCGCAATCCACATCCCAAAACACCAAAATTGTATATTTTGCTTTCACATCATATAAATTGGTGAATAAAGGTGTTAATTTCTGTGCGTTGTCGTAATATAATTTGGTAATGGCTGCACTTGTTTTTGCAGTATCAAAACCCATTTTATTCACTTTTTTTGCATTTATGGTATCAATCATTAAAAGATCAGGTGCCTTATTTCCTAAAAGCAGCGGTTTCAATATTTCACCGCGCTCAATGATTTTTACTGTTGTCGCTTCTTCGTAAACACCCTTTGCCCTACCCGTTTTGATATATGCATCTATCAAGTGAACAAACACTCTGTCAAAACCCATGATCTTACTGGTTTCGTAAGTTGGAGTAAAATAGGCAAGCAAAAACTTATTGATCTCACTTCCGGGAGTACATTGATTCATTACCTTATCAATTTCAGTAATAATGGTGTCCGGCATCTGAATAATGATCTTCTCGAAGTATTTTTTTACACGATCGGCAAAAAATGGAGTCCGCAATAATCTGTCATCTTTAAAATTTACACCATCCCAATAATGCGTCTTATAATACAAATACTGATACACGCTGTCGGGCCTGCCATTCTTAGCTTTAGGAACATCCTTAGCGTCTTTTTCTGTTTTAAGATTTAAAACATCAGCAATATAAGTTCCTTTATGGGAAGCTAAAAATTCCGCATCAAATTTCTGAACACCTTCATTTAAAGCTTTCAATTTATCCGTCATGAATTTTACTGAATCTGCTTTTGATAAACCTTTTGTCTGACCCCTTAACTCACCGAACTCCTTGTTTTTATTAGTGATGTAACGGATGTATCCAAGGAAATCATCATTTTCTTTCGAGTCTGGCGATTTCAAATTCTTTACAATGTCAGTCTCATCAGAGTTAATTGTAAATCTTGTGTTTTCATTTATAAAGAAATCGAAATAGCGTACTTTTTTCTTATTCACTAAAAAATAAACGCCTTTATCTAAGTCGCGCTTACCTTTAAACACCATGCTGCCATTCACTACTTTCTTACAAGTATCTACAATGTATTGCTTATCGAAAGTGTATTTGGCTAAATAGGTTGTGTCGTCTTTAAAGCCTTTAATGTTTATTTTAATTTCGTAACCACCCTGAGATCTGGCTGTAAAGCCTAAAAATAAAATAAGCGGGAGAATGATTTTTTTCATAGATCTTAAATTTAGCGACTCAAATATATATATAAAATTAGGTTTATTATTAAGACTGGCTTTTGTGTCTTTACTTCTTCAGTTTCGCTTTTTCAATCAGTTCTTCTTGTTTAAGCACATCCGGTATTTGCTCGTAAGACAATTTTTTTGATTTAATGATCTTATCCTTATCCAGAATATAAATTACCGGCGTTGAAAATATATCGTACTTGTCGGTTATGTTATTGATATGAACAGGATCCCACACATTTATGAAATCCAATTTATTATCAATTACATATTTCCTCCATTTATCATATTCGTGTTTGGTATAAACCGAGAACACTTTTACATCGTAAGTTTTTATTAATTCATGGTACATTTCAAGGAGTTTCGGGATCTCAGTTTTACAATGGCCGCAATCCACATCCCAGAAAATTAAAATGGTATACTTTGCTTTTACATTATACAACGTTGTATACAAACTCAGTAATTTTTGAGTATTGCTCTGATAAAGTTTCGTCAATCCTTCGCTGGTTTTAGCCGTATCGTAACCCATTTTATTTACAATTTTCGAAGCAATGGTATCGATCATAAATAATTCGGGTGCTTTATTACCAAGCAACAAGGGTTTCAAAATTCTTCCGCGATCAACAATTTTTTGAGTTGTTTTTTCATCGTAAACACCTTTTGCATTTCCGGTGGCCACATATTTTTCAATAAGGTGTACAAATACTTTATCATAACCAACTACTTTACTGCTTTCGTACATGGGAGTATAATACCCTAATAAAAAATTATACATCTCAGAATTCACTGCACTTTTTGCCAAGATCTTATCGATCTCAACAATGATAGAATCCGGCGAAGGAAAAACCATTCTATCAAAATAACCTTTCATGCGCTCATGAAAAAAAGGAGTGCGCAATAAACGTCCGTCGCTAAAATTGATCCCGTCAAAATAATGATTTTTCATATAAAAATACTGATAAACGCTGTCGGGACGGCCGTTTGAAGCTTTAGGAATATCTTTGGCTACCTTATCTGCTTTCAAATTCAGAAAGTCGGCCAAAAAAGTGCCTTTCTGTTGTTCCGCAAAATCAGCACTGAATTTAACTACATCATCGTTCAGTTTTTTAACGCCATCCGTCATGAATTTTGTGGAATCGGCTTTTGACAATCCTTTTGTTTTTTCCCTTAATTTTCCAAACTCTTCATTTTTTCCGATCATGAAATGTTTGTAATTTGAAAAATTCTCATTCTCTTTTGAACCGATTATCTTCATGAATTTCTCCATATCGGCCACATCGGTTGACATTGAAAATTTTGAATTTTCATTCACAAAAAAATCGAAGTACTTCACTTTATCCTGACTAACCAAAAAATAAACGCCTTTATCCAGATCGGTTTTTCCTTTAAAATTAAAATTTCCATTCTTCACCTTTTTGCATGTATCCACAACGTATTGCTGATCCCAGGTGTATTTAGCAAGGAAACCAATGGTATCCTTGGCATTTTTTACAGTGATCTTAATATCGTAACCTGACTGCGATAAAGCCTTTAAACCCGTTAGTATAATAAGAGAGAGGATGATTTTTTTTGTGTTCATATTTCGAAATTAAAGAATAATCTTAATAACTGTTGCTAGTACTTCAAAGATTGTACCATTTTACGTATATCCGACTTATAATTTTTGTTAAAAACAGTTTCCAATGAATCCTGAAGGCCATTATATTGATTAAAATCAACAAACCAGGCGTTTTTGAACTCTAAAATGCTCTTTTGAAGTCCCGTGATCCGCTTTCTGTTTTTTACCGGTATTTGATAAAGAGAGGCATTGATCTGATGTAATTTTTTAGCTTTTAAGATCTGTTTTTGATTTTCACTGAAACCCGAAATACTATCATAAAAAATATTCAGGTTCTTTAATTGAATTGCCATATGGTTTTCGATAAGCACATTATCGTTATGACTGTTCAAATAATTATTTAATTCGGTTGTATCGTTCTTTAAGTATTGTAAAGTAGCCTTGTGTGCAATGAACGAAGCCAGATTCTCGTTATAATCAACCGAACTCGGAGCATAATAAGTAGCATGAAATAATTCATGAAAAATAAGATTACACAAATGTCCTTTTGACCGGCTGAGCATACTGCTTAAAACCGGATCGTTGAACCAGCCTAGAGTTGACCATGCTGAAACCGTTCGCAGATCTACATCGTAGCCCAAGCATACCAATCGGTATTTTTCGGCCAGTGCTTTTTTCTCTTCAAAAAAACCTTTGTAAGAAACTTTTCCAACAACTGGAAAGGTCCAGTAATACGGTTCTATTTTATATTTATCAGAAGCCGTAAGCGCCCATAACAAAGGCAATTGCCCTTGATCAAATATTTTTGTAAAGTTTTTTGTGGGTTTATATCCTAAACTGTCAACAGAATAATTTTTTAGTTTTACGATCAATTCCAGATTCACATTCTGCTTCTCATTCAAAGGATGTTCTGCCTCATATTCTGCAAAATCTGTTGTATTCATTAGCATTCCAAACTGTCCGCAAGCCTGGTGGTATATATAAATACCCACCTCATAGTTAATTGCAGCTATGCAAAGCGTGAGCCAAAGCAGGGCATTCCACACTATTTTAATTACACTTTTCAATTCTTGCTTTAAAATTCACTAATTTCGACATTAATATGTTTTTCTTCTTATCTAAAGTATTAACATTTTTCTTTTCTCCAATGGTTTGGTTTTTCGGATTGCTTATCTGGGCCAAAAGAACTGAGAAAGAAAAAAGAAAAAAGCGACTGAAAATTACAGCTTTCGCGATGCTTTATCTATGTTCAAACTCATTTGTTGTTGATGAGATAGCCCGCGCCTGGGAGCCTGTTACACCCGATTA
>JANYIQ010000151.1 GCA_025362575.1 Bacteroidia bacterium | reverse complement strand
ACCTCCGCCTGCAGGCGTAGCGATACTGTATTGTGATGAACTTGCCAATGTATTACCCAAACAATCTTTAAAGATCAGGGAAACGCCATCATTATCACAGCAGCAATGCGCTCCTTGAACAACAGCAATGTATGCAAAGTTAAAATACACATTAGATGGCGTTACACTAATGGTTTTTGTTAGTCGCGATAAACCTCCACCCGGATTAGCATCATTTAACTTAACAAACCAATTTCCGTAGCTTGGAAATCCGTTAACTGCAGTGGCGTTTGCATTTAAACTTGCCCCATACACTGAGTGAATAGGATAGCTTGGTCCAATGATCGGATCAAATAAACCGCTTGAACCTGGAGCAATCACACTCATTGTGTTTGGTGCACCGCTGCAACATCCGGTTAATAAACAAGAGCCTGTTGCTGTACCCGGGTGCAGACCTGAACTTCCGCTCCAACCGTTAATTCCCGATGCTGTGGTGATATTCAGTGTACCCGGCACAGGACTTGATAAACTAGCCTCTTCGAAATCTTCGTTCACACAAATAGCTGCGTTAGCCTTTGCGTTTAAAGGATAATCCATTTTTGGTGCCGGTTCCGATCTTAAATTGTATTTTTGTTTTAAGAAATCACGTTGATTAATTGCAAGATAAACGGGCATTTCTGAAGCTATGATCCCTCTGTGAGGTGCAGCCGCAATCACTGACTTCTCGTCAAATCCGATCAGTGAATCGTTCAATGAAAGCGATCTGTGTTGTGAAAATGTTGTTAAGCTTACTAATAACAAAGCTGAAATAAGGTGTAAATGTTTTTTCATTCCAATGGGTTTAGTTATCTAAATATAGTAAAATATCAGTAATTCTCCGACCAATTGTTAATTTTATATTGAAATACACTGCATTTATCAATAAAACAGATTTTATCTTTACAGCATGTTAATTACAGCAGAAACTCCGGTTAAATTCGATCGCAAAAAGCATAAGGACGAAACGCTTTTAATGCTTTATAAAAATATTTTAAAACCCCGAATGATAGAAGAAAAAATGCTTCTGTTATTACGCCAGGGAAAAATTGCAAAATGGTTCAGCGGCATTGGTCAGGAAGCCATTTCCGTTGGTGTTGCTTCTGCATTGAATGCTGACGAATTTATTTTACCGATGCATCGTAACCTTGGTGTTTTTACAACCCGCGGTATTCCATTGAACCGTTTGTTCTCGCAATTTCAGGGTAAGCCGGGTGGTTTTACCAAAGGCCGCGATCGTTCTTTCCATTTCGGAACACAGGAATATAAAATTGTTGGAATGATCTCGCATCTTGGTCCGCAATTAGGCGTTGCTGATGGAATTGCGCTCGCTAATAAACTAAGAAAAGATAAAAAAGTTACTGTTGTTTTTAGTGGTGATGGTGGTGCCAGCGAAGGTGATTTCCACGAAAGTGTAAACACAGCAGCGGTATGGGATCTTCCTGTAATTTTTGTGATCGAAAATAATGGCTATGGATTAAGCACGCCAAGCAATGAACAGTTTCGCTGTAAATCGTTTGCCGATAAAGCCATTGGTTATGGTATAGAAGGTATAAGCGTTGATGGAAATAATTTACTGAAAGTGTATGAGACCGTAAAACAGTTAGCCGAATCGATACGCGAAAAACCTCGTCCAGTTATTTTAGAATGCGTAACATTCAGGATGCGCGGTCATGAAGAAGCTTCTGGAACAAAATACATTCCTAAAGAATTGTTTGAGATCTGGGGCAAAAAAGATCCGCTCAATAACTTCGAACGCTTTTTACAGAGCGAAGGAGTTTTATCTGAAGCAGACATTGAAAAACACCGTGAAGAAATTAAACACGAAATAGAAGCCGGACTGGAAATTACTTTTGCTGAAAAAAATCCGGAACCCAATACCGAAAAGGAAATGAACGAAATGTATGCGCCGGTTACAATTTCTGATACATCAGCTAATTCCGGTAATAAAACAGCTAAGCGCTTTATCGATGCTATATCTGACGGATTGCGTTTAGCTATGCGCAAACATCCTAATTTGGTGTTGATGGGTCAGGATATAGGTGAATACGGTGGTGTGTTTAAAATTACAGAAGGCTTTTTAGATGAATTTGGTAAACCTAGGGTAAGGAACACACCGTTATGCGAGTCAGCCATTTTAGGAACCGGTTTTGGTTTATCCATAAACGGTCATAAAGCCATGGTAGAAATGCAGTTCGCAGATTTTGTGAGCGAAGGAATGACTCAAATTGTAAATAATTTAGCGAAGAGCCATTACCGTTGGGGACAAAACGCTGACGTTGTAGTTCGTATGCCAACAGGTGCAGCGGTGGCTTCCGGACCATTTCATAGCCAAAGTAACGAGGCCTGGTTCTTCAAAACACCCGGATTAAAAATTGCTTATCCTGCGTTTCCTGCCGATGCGAAAGGCTTATTATTAAGCGCTTTTGAAGATCCAAATCCTGTAATGTTCTTTGAGCATAAGGCATTGTACAGAAGCATTTCTGAAGATGTTTTGGACGAGTATTATACCATTCCTTTTGGGAAAG
>JANYIQ010000147.1 GCA_025362575.1 Bacteroidia bacterium | reverse complement strand
GTCCTCCGTGCCTCCGTGGTTAACCTTAAATTTCTATCTTCAATCCATCGTAAGCCAATTCTATCCCATCAGGCAACTCTAAATTCACTAATTCATGATTACCCAATTGGTGCGACATATGAATGAGGTAAGTTTTTTTAGCTTTTAATTCTTGTGCTAATTCGATCGCTTCTTCGAAAGTGAAATGCGAAATATGATGTGTTCTCCGTAAAGCATTTAAAACTAAAACTTCAGAACCTTTGATCTTTTCTTTTTCTTCAGGACTGATAAAATTAGCATCGGTGATGTAAGTGAAATTCTCAGCGCGGAATCCCTTTACCGGAAGTTTGTAATGCAATACGTTTATGGGCTGTAAAGTAATATCTCCAACCTTAAATGTGTTATCGGTTATTGTGTGTAATTCAATTTGCGGAATGCCGGGATAATTATCGCCCGAAAAAATATATGCAAATTCGCGCTTTATGGCTTGTTGCACGCGCTCGGTGGCGTAAACCGGCATAACCATGTTATTAATGAAATTAAAAGCGCGTACTTCATCCAAACCTGCAATGTGATCTTTGTGTTCGTGCGTAAAAACAACCGCATCTAATTTTGTTACTTTTTCGCGAAGCATTTGTTGTCTGAAATCGGGGCCGGTATCAATAACTAAATTGGTGTTCTTATGTTCTATCAGTATTGATGAGCGTAAACGATTATCTTTTGGATCATCAGATTTACAGACCTTGCATTCGCAGCCTATAAGCGGAATGCCTTGAGAAGTGCCGGTGCCTAAAAAAGTGATCTTCAATTTTGCTGGTTTTGTTTCTTAAAAGTAAGAAATCTTTTGAGAAAATAATTTCATTAATGAAAAACCTTCTTAACAAATTCTAAAGCCAAACTTGGTTCAAGTGCAATTGTATAGAAAACTCCAAAAATGGCGCCCCAAAAATGCGCTTCGTGCCCAATCTTATCAGCTTCGGGGTCGCCGGTTTTGCGTTTGCTCATGTAATAACTTGCCAATAAAAATAGTACGCCTAGCATCCAGGCTGGCATTGGAACCACAAAAAAGTAAAGCGTTTGAGACGGGTTAATAACAATGTAACTGAATATTACTGCTTCAATGGCTCCGCTGGCTCCCAAAGAAGAGTAGTGTGGATTATTGCGGTTACGGAAATATTCGGTAATTGAGGCTGCATAGATTCCTCCTGTAAACAAACCGATATAGGCTAGTCGTGCCAGCTTGATCGCTGTTTCCTCATCGTGCTTAAAAGAAAAAAGATAAACAAAATTATCCTCCTCAACCATGTAACCAAACATCCACAAAGAAAACAAATTCAAACCAAGATGCATGTAATCGGCATGAATGAAAGCATGCGTTAAAAAACGGTAATGCTCGCGATTATGTTTAATGGAGTAGGGGTGAAACAAATACTTGCTCATTAAACTTTTATCGTAAAAGCAGTAGATGGAAAAAGCGAGAATAACAACTATGAATGTATTAGTAACCATTATTTTTCGGTGTTGGCAGTATCATCAATTAATTGCTCCGATTCTTTTAAGCCCATGTATTTTTCAATGGCAAAATGAACTAAATAGATCACCGGAATTAAAGCTAAAGCAACCAGCAGTTTAAAAGAATAACCCCAGCAGGCATTTGTAATAAAATCGTTAAAGGCCCATTTACCGGGTATTACAAAGGCAATGTACTGCACCGTAAACGTATCAATTAATTGAGAGATAATTGTACTTCCGGTGGCACGCAGCCAGATCATTTTTTTTCCGGTAAGATTTCGCAGCTTCCAGAAGACCCAGACATCTACCAACTGAGAAAATATAAATGCAGTAATGCTTCCCACAATGATCCATTGTGATTGTCCGAACACGGTTGCAAAAACAGAATCGTTAACCGGAGAAAATCCTACCGCTTTTAAATTGATGGAGATCGTGATCAGAATGTAAGTATAAATGATAAGTCCTACAGTAATGAAAGTTAATTTCCGAACACCTTTATGACCATAGTATTCGTTGATAAGATCGGTAAGTACAAAAACCACAGGCCATAAAATAATGCCAATACTCTGTGTGAAAATTCCGAAGAACTGAACAAGCTTACCACCGATCAATTC
>JANYIQ010000273.1 GCA_025362575.1 Bacteroidia bacterium | reverse complement strand
GTTTCCATCTTTATACTGTGCAACATAATTACCCGGTGTACAAATAGTATAACCACCTGAGGCAGGTGTTACACTTGCTGTTGTAGCTAGGTTGGTCCAGGTATATGTACTTGGAGCAGGACCTGTACTTGCTGTAATATTGAATGGTAAACAAGGGTTGGCACACGTAATTGTGTTTCCTAAGATCGAGTTAACGGTCATGGTTGGTACAATAATATTTGCAACAACTGAAACTGTTTGACTTACAACACAACCACTGGCGATATTTGTAACTACTACACTATAAGTGCCTGGAGTTCCCGTACACATTAATATAGGCGAGTTACTTAAACCACCAAGAGCAGTTGCACTAGCATCAAACCATTGACCCTGAACATTTGTAGTAGGCGAACATATAGCAGTAAAACAAGCAGGCGCACCGTTACAGGTAATTGTTCTGGTAGTAGGTGTTACTGTAATTGTTGGGGCTGATGTATTTTGAAAAACCTGAACTGTTTGCGTAGCGATACACGAACCTGCAGGAATATCTTGAGCAGTAACTGTATAAACTCCGGGTGTTGTAACTACGTATGAGCTTCCGGTTGCAGTAGGGCTTGTCCATGTGTATGTAACGTTAGTAAGTGTAGATGTATTCACGGCCGTCAACGTTAAAACACTTGGATTGCAAAATAAAGTAAAACTTCCTGACGTGGAGGTCACTGAAAACGTAGTTGGTATCGGAGATAAAATAGTAGTGGTTGCTATTTTCTTACAACCAAGTGCATCGGTTACGGTTACTGAATAGTTACCAGAAGGGAGGCTCGGTGTGCCCGGGCCTGTGCCACCGGCAGGCGACCATGAATACGTATAACCCGGAACGCCGCCACTAGCCGTAACTGTTGCCGAACCTTGTGCTCCGCTGCAATTTCCGTTAACTGTGGTCATGCTTAAATTGATCGGAGAAGACACAACAACTGAAGTAGTTCCTGATAAAGTTCCGCAGGCATTTTTAGCAATTAAAGTATAAATTGTTGTTGCTGCGGGCGAAACAGAAATCGACGATGTGTTTTGTCCACCCGGCATCCAGGTATAGGTAGTACCTGAAGAAGGTGTAACAGATAATGTTGCAAATGAACCCGAACAAATGGAAGCACTGTTAATGGCCATAGTACTTGATAAAGGCGTACATGATACACCTGCTGTTCCAAAAAAGTTTAAAGGAACTAAAGTGGTTACGCTACTGTAGTTTGAAAAACACATAATAAATTTATCACCACAGTTAACGTTCAAAGGAGCGCCAAAATCATCAGCAAATGCTCCGGCAGGTAAATTTGCAGCCGAAGATAATCCTGTACCACCGGCGCAGTTATTGTTCCAGCAGCAACGAACGGGTGCCATTGTATTTGCATTTATACCTGTGCAAGAAGTTGCATTATACACCCACATTATCCAGTCGTAACAACCCGATTGAGCACCTGCTCCAGTGCCAGCTCCCATCGAAAACTCAAGTGTACCCGGTGTTTGAATATTAATGATCATCCAGGTTGGATTTAATTCTCCCGAATACAAACAACCACTTCCGCCCGGCGGCAACATAGTTAACGAACCGGGCAAAGGATTAGATACAGTTGAACCGGTTGTAAAATCTATAAAACCGGAACCTGCAGTCTGTACTGAAAATGAATTACTCGTGCAAACATTCACGGCCAGCGAGCAATCTTTTGCTGTTACCTGCGCCTGCGTTTTATTTAAAAAAAATAACGCTAAACAAAATAATAAAAACTTTTTCATGGTATTAATTTTAGCGTGTTATTAATTTATTAAAGAACTTGAAACAACCTTGATCATCTAATCCTGTTTTTATTACTTCTCCTGTGCTGCTTACAACCACATTTCCTGTTTTGTTATCAAACTCCTTTATGATCGCGTCATATTTAGCTGAATTATTCTCTAAACAATAATCACTAATAATTGAATCCCTTTTCAAAGCAATTTCCCAGATACTCAGCGGTTTGTCGAGCGATATATTCACATAGCAAACACCTTTCAAGCCCCCCTTCAATTTAGCACCTTTGTAAATGTTACTGACTCTTATAAATTCCTTATTATTGGCACGAGATTCAAAATCACCGGATTGCCATACATTGATAAATAAAATTTTATTTTCGAGTTTAATATCCGGAATGGTTGCCTGAATTAAACTTCTGTAATCAGCATCCTTGTTCTGACCCTTTGCTAATTGTAAAGCGAAGGTAAAGCAGCAAAAAAGAATTATTTTTTTCATTTACTTATGTGATTTAATGTAAATCCCCAAGTTCACAATAGCAAACTTGGGGATCACAGTATTAGTTTCTAATTATTTATATAAACTCACAGTTCCCTGCTTATTAAATGCGCTACCATCTTTTCCTGTAGCCTTTAAAATGTAGAAGTAAGTGCCAGCCGGAACTTCTTTCCCGCCAAGGTTTTTACCATCCCAACTTACTTGTCCTTTTTCAGAAGTTACATCATACATCTTAACACCCCAACGGTCAAAGATCTGACAAGTAACATTAGTTAGGTTAGTAGATTGTATAGTGAAGAAATCATTAGCACCGTCACCATTTGGAGTGAAGATGTTTGGAATGATCAGATCAGAAGGCAAATCAACTATTACAAGAGCAGTAGCCGTTCCAACACAATTAGCTGTAATTGTTGTTCCTGTATAGATACTTTGCTGAACAACTAATAACACTGTGTAGTTTCCGGCCGATTGATAAATCGTTGATCCGTTTGGACTACCACCGGCATTTGAATTGGTAACTGAATAAGTAGTACCGTTTCCGTAAGACCAAGTAGTAGTTATCGAGCCTGTTCCTGCAAATGCACCTAAAGCAGTATTGTTAATGAAGTTAACCGACAATGGAGCAAATCCTTGTTGCGGATCAGGTGTAATTCCAACAGATAATGCACCTGCCGTTACAATCACAGAGTTTGTTGCCAAACATCCGTTAACCGTATTTGTAATACTCACATAATATATTCCTGTACTATTAGTTGTTGTAGAATAACAAGAAGCACAAGACATACCAGAACCAACAGGTGGCTGCCAGGTATAAGTGTAAGATGAAAGCTGAGCAGTTGTTCCTGCATTTAAACCAACCGTAGTTGCACCACAAGGTATTACTGCAGGCGCAATGGCAACAGTAGCAGGAGGTGTTACATCTATTGGAACTGTGTTCGTTGTGTAATTAACACATCCGTTAGAAATATTTGTATAAGCCATTGTATAGGTGCCCGGTATACTGAATAATGAACCAGCTGCACTTGCAGTTGTGGTTGGAGGTGGCGAAGTTACCGTAAAACTAACCGGAAAGCTTGTACAAGATGAGGCACTGCTCAAACATTGCGGTGTAATAGCCACGTTAGGATATTTACAACTTAATGCTGTTGGTGTAAACACTGCAGCATAGGCAGGTACAAACAAATCTTCGTAGAACAGAACTTTTTGTCTTCCAACACAACCATTATTTCCTTTTGCCAATACCGTAAATGTTGTAGGGTTACTTGTAACACTTATTGTACTGATACTAATTGTATTTGTAGCAATCGTTAAGTTTGGTGGAATCGTCCAGCTGTAATTGGTTGGCGACAACAATGGATTTGAATAGCCCGTTGCAACTAATGTTGGTGTGTAACAATTCACTGTATAACTATTACTTGGTAAATTAGTCATTGATAACGGTGTAGGTCGTAAAGTA
>JANYIQ010000136.1 GCA_025362575.1 Bacteroidia bacterium | reverse complement strand
TATGTTTTTGTTCTTCGGTTTCTTTATTCTTGATCTCAATTAAATGCTTCTGCTCTCGGGTTAGATTGAGCGAGCGCAATATAAATATGGCAAAAGCGATCACCAGAAGCAAACCAATACCTACCGACCAGATCACAATTTGCTGACGGCGTGTTTTTTCATCGGCCACTGCCTGTTGTTTTTCCAGTTCACTTTTATGTTCTGCACTCGTTACAGCTTCCTTTTTCTCATAATCATACTGCATTTGCTTTTTAACGGCAACTTTTTGTGTTTCCTGATTACTAATACTATCGCGCATTTTTATCTGGAGTTCATACATCTCAAATGCTTCTTTATATTTCCCAAGCTTCTGGCACACTTCCTTCATAACCTGCGCCGAATTTCTTATACTCTCAGGATACCCAATTTCATTTGCAATTTTAAGACTTCGAAAAGCATAACCATAAGCGCTTACCGCTTCGTTCTTACTTAATTTTAACAAGGCAATATTATTTAAAGAAAGTGCCATTCCAGGTAAATCGTGTATTTCTTGCGTAATCGCTAAACTTCTTGCATGATATTCCAATCCTTTCACCAAGTCGCCCTGATGCTCATAAATATTGCCTATGTTATTTAAAGACTGAGCTATTCCTTTTTTGTTCTTTACTTCTTCTCTGAATTTCAAGCTTTTTGTATAATACTCCAATGCTTTTACATTATTATTCTGCGCATAATAAATGGCCCCTATATTATTCAAAGCATATGCCATTCCATTTTTGTCTTTACCTTGCTCATGAAGTTTATAACTTCTATGGTAGTATTCGAGTGCTTGAGGAAAATCGCCTTGAGTCTTTAATGCAAATCCAATACTGTTTAAAACAGTAGCTGCTCTGTTTTTATTCTGGTCTAACTCCACGATCTTCAAACTCTTTTGATAGTAGTCTAAAGCCTTGGGAATATTACCAAGACTTACATAAAGCTGTCCCATATTATTAAGTGTATTGGCAATAACTTCGTTGCTTTCCAATTGCTTTTCATAACTCAAACACTTTTCATAATACTTCAAAGCTTCTGAAAGATCATTCTTTGCATGAGCACTATATGCAAGATGGTATTGCGCTTCTGCAAAATGCTTTATATAAAACTTTCTGTTGTCATTACTGTTTTTATTTTCCAGATGCTGATTTACAATTTTAAGGAGTTGATCGTTATAAACAGGCCAGATACTATCGTTCTCTTCTTCGCCGATCATTTCATTTAAAATAGCACAACGTATCGTATCGTGTTTTGCGTTTTTAAGGGCTGATTTCAGAGAGTCGATTATTCTATTTTGCCCGAATGTTTGTTCATTAAAACGCAGCAAGAGAAGTAACAGAAAAATATATTTAGCTATGCTTTTCAAACTATTTATTTAACTGCTGCTTTTGCCGGTTTCATGCATCAAGAAATGATGCAAATACGGATCATACTTAAATAATTACGATTTTATTTCGAGTTTATCACTCTCTTTTTTCAAAAAAGCAGTGACACTCGCTTTTTCCTCTACAGTAAAGTCGGTAATGATAAAAGCAAAGACCTTGAATTTTTCAACCACCTTAAGCTTACCTTTTTTTATAAGAGACTTTAGTTCTATTCTGAAAGTTTTGAAGTCTGCGATCTCTTTTTCTGTATATGGTTTTTCTATATTGAAGGTTATTTCTCTTTCCATATTTAAATATAGTAAAAATTGCCGAATAAAGTTGGTTTTAAATGCATTTTAATGCAAAAGCCCTATTCCAGAGAGAATCAGGCCTGCTTTCATCTAAGGATCATAAAGTTTAACTCGATCTGATCTCCTCTTTGCCATCAGCATGCTTTGCAAAACGGCCTTTATCACGAGGATGCACCTGATCATATCTTGGCCATGGCCAGCCGCCAAACTGGGTTTTATTATAATCATCAAAGGCCTGATTAATTTCTTCTTTGGTATTCATAACAAACGGACCATAAGACTATAACCGGTTCAGCAATTGGTTTACCCTGCAATACAAGAATACTGGTTTCTTTATTACCGGCTTTTAGTTCTACAGTGGTATTTGCTTTTAGTTCTATGGCTTTATATAATTTGATCTCAGTGCCGGCTACAAATAAAACTTCGCCTTCGTAAAAATAAATGGTACGGTTAATTCCTTCCGATGTTTTTGGTAAGGTCCAGCTTGCGCCTGCCTGCATTTTAATGTTCCAGACCGCCACTTCGTTCTTTTCATCAGCTGCCCAGGAATCAGGCGGTGGTGATGCCGCTTTTACATTTTCGATCTTTCCTGCGATCACTTCTACCGTAGTTGTTTTTTTATTACTATCGGCATGAACAAATCTTGGGATCAGATCGTTCCAAAGCATTTTAAAATGCGGTTCCACCATTTTATTTTTCTTAGGAAGGTTCAACCAGATCTGAAACAGCTCCATTGGATTTTCTTTTTCCTTGCTGATCAAAGGAAACATTTCGGAGTGTTGAACACCTTTTCCTGCTGTCATCCATTGCACGTCGCCATTTCCGTATCTCCCGGAAGCTCCCATGGAATCTGCATGATCAACGATTCCCTGCCGAACAACAGTTATCGTCTCGAAACCACGGTGCGGGTGACCCGGAAAGCCGGGAACAGTTTTACCATGATACATTCTGAATCCATCCTTAATGATAAAATCATCACCCATGTGTCGTCCATCCATAGAGGTAACCGGGCCCATTACTTCGTTGCCTTTAGGGAATTTATCTTCGTGATGCACACAGAACAAAAAAGGGTCGGAGGTTTCCCATTGAAAACCCAGTGGCTTTACATTTAATATTGGATCCATATCTTTTTCTGTTGAATTATAAGATTCTTTGAAAGTTTTAGAAAAGCTTGTAATTGGCAGAGCCATTACTGATGTTAAGGCTAATGAAACGCGGGAAATAAAATTTCGTCTCGGTAAATTATCACTCATGTTGATCGTATTAAATTCTAACCCCCATTACACACACATCGTCAACCTGCTCCAATTCACCTTTCCATGATGTAAATATGGATGTGAGTTCTTCTTTCTGTTGTTGCATGGATAAATGGGAAAAGCCAAGGAGTGTTTGTTTCAGATCCTTATTCATTAATTTCTTTCCTTTTGGCCCGTCAAACTGATCAGGTATTCCGTCGGTAAGTGAGTAAACCACATCGCCCTTTTGAAGATCGAACGTATGTGAATTAAAAGGTATGGAGTCGTGACTATGTTTACCAACCGGCTTTTTATCAGCAGTCAAAATAATGATCTCAGTTGCCCTTACTATCCATAAAGAAATATTGGCAGCAGCGTATGTAACTTTCAAATTCTTTAAATCAAAACTCATGAACGAACAATCCATGCCGTCCTTTCCGCCTTCAAAACTGCCATCGTGCAAAAGGTTATCGATGATCTTGTCACGTGTATAATTCAATATTTGAGCAGGATCTGAAAGTTTATGAGCGATCACTGCTTCGTTATTGACCTTTTTATTTTCCACATCATAGTTAGTGCCTATATCCATAAAAACGCAGACATGTGTTTTATCAGCAAGCTGACCTATTGCTGCCAATGAACTCAGGAAGAAAACTACACACAGAATTTTAATTCTCATATTTTAAGCCTCGCAAAACCAAATATAGAGAAATATTGGCGATTTAAATCGATTTCAAAAAAGCTTTTTGTCGCGAATTAATACACTTACTTTCAAATAGTTAATCCCATTTTAAGTGTCGCTAAATTTTGATGGGAGCAAGAACTGAGAATTGGCTTAAGTTCGTTGAACCAAGGTCAGTAGATCAATTCTTTTTGTTTTCATTTTTATCCCGATCAGACACTAATTTATTCAGACTACTTTCAATATACCTTTCGGGAGTAATTAAAGCACGTTGAATTCTTCGGGCGTACATGATACTGTCAATGATCTCTGTTTGTTTCTCTTCGATGATCTCTTTTTGATGTTCCACTTCGGTTTTCTGCAGTTCAATGATCTGTTTTGCTTTTCTGCTTCTTTGCAGACTCCTAAAAATGATGAACGCCAACAGACCAATTAAAACAAACCCGGCGATGAAGGCATTTCTTAAAATTTTCTGATTGGCGATTTCCAATTCTTTTTCTTTTTGTTCGGCTGCATGTGTTCTTTCCTTTGCCAGATGTTCTGTTTTTAACTTATCTTCTTTGGCCTGATATTCTACTGCGGCGAATTTCTTTATCTGAGTTTCACTATTCAAACTATCTTTGATCTGAACGAAAAGCTTGTGCATTGTTAGTGCCTTCCCAAAATCCTTTTTATTCTCGTAAATATGGAATAGATCTTCTGATATTTGTTTTACATTATCCAGGTCATCCCCTTCGGTTGCTATTTTAAGTGCCCTTTCGTAATATTCAATGGCTTTTTGAGTTTCATTTCTTTCAGAAAAAATGGAAGCCTTTGTATAAAGAGAAGAGGCAATACTATTAGGGTGATTCAATTCGCATGCAATTTTGTAACAGATATCCAAAATACCCAATGCCTTGTCGTATTTTTTCTGAAGTTTATAAATATCTGCTTGATTCAGATACACCAGCATTAATGTAAGCTTATCGTCGAGGGCAACAGAAACAGAATCTGCCTCATGCAGATAAGCAAGGGCCTTTTCATAATTCTTATTGAGTTTATATATCTCGGCAATATTTGCTATGATAAAAGAGAATAAGCCTTTATTCCCAACTTCTCTCGCCATTTTTTCTGCCAATAAATTTGTTTCAAGCGATCTTCGGCTATCGTTCATCAAATAATATACCTGAGCGATGCTGTTCAAGGAAGAGGCCTCGCGATTTTTTTCGCCAATCTCTTTCGCAATTTTATTAGAGTTCTGAAAATAGCTTAACGCCAAAGGATAGTTACCAATATCTTTATAAGAGTCGCCGATATTATCATAACAACTGGCCAATAAACTTTTATCGCCCAGCTTTTGTGCACTGTTTATAGCGTGGTTGTATAATTCCACAGACTCCTTAGTTTTACCTTGAATTCTAGCCATATCCGCCAATCTGAGATTACAAAGTGTAATTCGGTTATGATCACTTATGGTTTCAGCAACCGAAATAGCCTTTTTAAATAATTCTGTTGCCTTAATGTAATCATTTTGAAGCATGAAAACAGTTCCAATATTTGCGTAAGCAACTGAAAGATCTTTCAGGTCATTTTGTTCAGTAGCCAGATCCACTACTTTATTGTAATAAACCTTTGCCGAATCAAAGCGGCCGTTCAATCGATGAACTTCTCCAAGAAAAATATAAGCTTTATTAGTGAAAGGGTTGAATTCCTTTTTATTTGCTGCTGCAAATATTTTATTAATGTACTTTCCGGCAGAATCGAAATCTCCTTTTCGTATGTAATAAATTACTAGCCGCGTGTGCGCATCTATTAAACCTTTTTCATAATTAATT
>JANYIQ010000103.1 GCA_025362575.1 Bacteroidia bacterium | reverse complement strand
ATCATTTTTAAACAAATAACGGTTACGGTATTTTAATGTGTTTAGATATGGCAAACCGAGAGTGTCTTTCTTAGAATTGTATTTTGGATTAATTGGATCGATGTATGTAAAGCCTGTGAACAAACTCACATCCACATTGCCCACTTTTCCGGTACCCGATAAACTCATGTCAACACCCTTTATTTGCGCGTTACTCGCGTTCTGCGATTTAAACCCCGCATACTTTACAGCATCAATAACCTGAACTTTTATTGTATCGTGACCGCCCGGCATATAAACATCAAACACAAACTCAACCATGTTTTTATACTCTGTCCAAAAACCGGCCACATCCAAAAAGCCTTTGAATCTTCCAAGTTTGAATCCCTGTTTAATCCCTAACTCTGCACTCCAGCCTCTTTCAGGTTGCAACGATGTATTTGGATAAATTTTTAATGCGCCTACACTTGTTCCAATAAATTTTTCGGCCACACTGGGAAATCGATAGCCTTGTCCGAATGAGGTTCTCAAAAAAGTATAATTGAACAATTGATAATTTGCGCCGGCCCTCAGAACCGGCTGAAAAGGAAGATCTTTTATTTTTTCACTTACGTAGCCTCTTGTGTGTGCTGTATCCACACGATAATATTCGCCGCGCAAGCCTAAAGATAAAGTTAGCTTTCTTATTTTTTTATCGAGTTGCAAATAGCCCGCCTTATTTTCTCCCGTATGTCTTCCATAAAGTGAATCAGAATAAATTTGCTGTTGCATGAAAACTAAACCTGCTGTAATATTGAAATTGTTTTTACAGCGTTTCTGATATTGCAATTCATTATAATACAATTCGGCTTTTGCTTCCTGATTTTTATTATTAGTATTAAGTGTTTTGAAATAGCGATTCCTGAAACTCAGTTTATTTCCATTACCAAAATAGTAAGTAATAAAAGGGTCTATATTAAAGCGCTTGTTCTTATACTGCTGCGCATCGTGATTCTGCGGGATATAAGCCGAATCTGCATGAAGCCATAAAAAGAAAAGTCCGCCCTGCACATCCATCATGTTCGTGTTTACACCAATGGAAAGTCCGGGTGCTTTTTTAAAATTGTATCTTAAATTGGTATTAAAACGAACGCGTTTTTCACTTTCCATATATCGGTAACCATCATCATCATAAACATGCCCTCCCAAAACAAGATCTAAGTTTCCGAATTTCTGTGCGTGCGAAAAGTTAACGCCTTTTTGTTGTTGCGAAGAACCTTTCCACCACTTATACTGACTTTTAGGTGCGTCGTAAACGCTAATGAATTCAGAAACGGTAGTGCTTGGTTTGTCTTTCGCATAAGCGGTTCGCATATTAATAACACCGTTCAAAGCAGAAGATCCGAACAAAGCAGAGGATGCGCCTTTTATTACCTCAACCTGTTCTAAATTTTCGAGTGGTAAATAATTCCATTTAATATCTCCGGCATCTGCGCTAATCATTGGCATTTCATCAACCAGCATTAGAACCCGACTTCCGGCACCATAAGCAAATCCACTTCCGCCACGAATGCTTGCCTGTCCATCAGACACAGTTACACCCGGCACCTGATTCATGATAATATCCAAAGAAGTTGTGTTCTTGTTTTCTATTAAAGCAAGTTTTATCACCTCCATACTTACGGTCACATCAGACAATTTCTGCTCGAATTTTCCGGCTGATACAACTACTTCATCCAGCATGTTGTTTCCATCGCCCAAACTAAAGTTTAGTTTTAATGTGTCTCCCGCAACAACAGTAACCGTTTGCTTCTCGCGTTTATATCCGGTCATGTTACATTCTATAACATGCGAACCTGCGGCGGTAGTTACTAAAAAATCGCCTTTGTCGTTGGAGCTGGCCCCGTTCTTGGAGTCGATCGCAATGATAGCGCCAAAAAGCGTATCCTTATTGGTCTTATCTAAAACCTTCCCTTTTATAAATCCCTTATCCTGACCGTAAAAATTAATTTTTAACAGCAAACAAAATAATATAAAAAGTGTCGTAATTTTGTTCATTCGGGCAAAATATAAAACCACAATATAAAAAAGATATTTCTCAAATCAAATGTTACAAAACGAATTACTGTATCAAATAGCTCTTACTTCGATTGATGGTGTTGGCGATGTGTTGGCTAAGAACCTATTAGCATACTGCGGCAATACCAAAACCATTTTCGAAACAAAAAAAGCCGATCTGTTAAAGATTGCCGGAATCGGAGAATACGTTGCAGGGTCAATTGCAAATAGTTCTTTTTTATTAAAAAGCGCAGAAAAAGAAATGCGTTTTATTGAAGAAAACAACATCAGGACTTTGTTTTTTACGGACGTTGATTACCCACAGCGGCTGAAATATTGTAATGATAGTCCCGTTTTACTTTACTACAAAGGCAATGCCAATTTAAACGCTGAAAGAATTGTATCGGTGGTTGGAACCCGCGAACCCAGTGATTATGGGAAAGAGAGGGTTGAAAAATTCATTGCCGAATTAAAAGGCAGTGGTATTTTAGTAGTAAGCGGCTTGGCTTATGGTATTGATGTGCTCGCTCACAAATTTTCATTACAGAATGATCTGGATACCGTTGGTGTTGTAGCTCACGGTTTAGATCGCATATATCCCGCGGTGCACGAAAGCACTGCCACTAAAATGATGAAACAAGGAGGAGTATTAACTGACTTTAAAAGTGGCACGAAACCCGATGCCGTTAATTTCCCGAAACGCAATCGTATTGTTGCCGGAATGTGCGATGCTTTGGTAGTTATTGAAAGTAAGCGCGAAGGCGGAAGTTTGATCACCGCCACCATTGCTAATAGTTATAATAAAGACGTATTTGCTTTTCCCGGCCGTACCACTGATCCTTACAGCGAAGGTTGCAACGGCTTCATTAAAAGCAATCGCGCCGCCTTAATGGAAAGTGCTGCCGATCTTTTTTATGTTATGAACTGGGCTGCAGAGGAAAAAGTCAAAAAATCGGAGAGCAAACAAATTCCCTTATTGATAGACCTTAGTCCTGAAGAGCAGAAAATTGTAGATGCGTTTACCATCAAAAAAAAATTGCACATGGATGAAATAAGCTATGCCAGTAATTTCCCGATCAGCAAAGTAGCATCACTTTTATTACAGTTAGAGTTCTCCAATATTATTAAATCCTCGCCCGGTAAAATGTATTCAATTATTGACTAATACTGCTATCTTTACAGTATGTTATTAAGCGAATTGGTAGGGCAGCACGAGGTTAAAGGTCGTTTACACAAAATGGTGAACGAAAACCGAATTCCGCATGCGCTTTTATTTTCGGGACCTGAAGGTTGCGGAAATTTACCGGCTGCTATTGCTTTTGCACAATTAATTTATTGTAATACCAGGCAAAACGGAGAGGCCTGTGGCCTTTGTCCAACTTGCTTAAAAGTAAGTAAGCTCATTCATCCCGATCTGCATTTTGTTTATCCCATAGCAAAAAGTAAGGATGTACCAACCAGTGTGGCAGTAATAAAAGAGTTCAGAGAGGCGTTTTTGGAAAACCCATACATGTCACTGCACAATTGGTTCGATTTTTTAGGTGCTGAAAATAAGCAGCCATTAATTCCGGTAGAAGAAAGTAACAGCATCATCCGTACATTAAGTTATACCAGCTTTGAAGGTTCTTATAAAATAATGATCATCTGGCAGCCTGAGAAAATGAATGCTGCAGCAGCCAATACATTATTAAAGGTATTAGAGGAACCACCTGATCAAACCATGTTCATTTTAGTGAGCAATAATCCGGATCAGTTATTGCCAACTATTTTTTCGCGCGTACAGCAAATTCCTTTTTTCAAAATTGACGAAAAAGATATTATTAGCGCTTTAGTAAATACTTACAAAGTAAATGCTGAAGTTGCAAAACAAGCGGCTTTATTATGCGATGGCAGTTATAACGAAGCGAAGCATTTGTTAACTCAAAACGATGAACAGCTTTCTTTTTTGCAGCACTTCCAGGATTTCATGCGCTTAGCCTTGAGGTTCGATTGCGACAAGGCTTTGCAATGGGTGGATGCCAACGCGGCAACGGGAAGAGAAAAACAAAAACAATTCTTACAATATTCGCTCGAAATTTTCAGAGACAGTTTAATGTACAATTTCGGCTCTAAGGATCTTGTTCGTTTAAGCGGAAACGAAAAACAATTCTTAGAGAAATTTGCGCCCTTTGTTTCTCAAAAAAATTACGAAAAATTAGCCGAAGAGTTTAACAGTTCCTATTACTATATTGAACGCAATGCCAATCCAAAGATTTTGTTCTTAGATCTTTTACTGAAAACCAATGAGCTTATTAATTTGAAGTGATTTTGCCACAAATTTCACGGATATTCACAGATTAGTGTATTTTTAAATTCACAGCATGAAAAAGATAATTTTACTTATTTCTATTTCCTCTTCTTCATTTGCCCAATTTAATTTAGGCGGATTAAAAGACAAATTGAATTCACAGAATAACACCATTGCTCAAGAGTTAAAAGACCGCAGCAAAAACAAATTACACGAATCGCTCGATAAATCGAGAAAAGATTTTGATGAAAGCAATTTCAATTATGCTATTTCTTTCATAGATAATAGCGGCACTTTTGAGAACAAAGAAAAAGGAAGCGCCGTTGGAAACAGCATTAATAACGCTAAAAGTTTTTACGATGGCAACGACATTTCAGCTGAAGATAAAGCCTATGCCAGTAATCATAATGGCGAAATGTTCATGGCCACCAATAAATATCATTTAGCGGAAAGTAGTTTCAAGAACGCAAAATTCTTTTACGAATCGAACGGTACAAAAAGCGGACAAAACTATTCGCAGGTAATAAGCAACTTAGGATTACTTTATCAATCCACCGGAAGATATACCAAAGCTAAACCATTTATTGATGAGGCCATTGAATTACGAAAAGACGGCGAGAACAAAACCATGTATGTTGTTTCTTTGAATAACAAAGGCGTTTTATTAAAAGATCTTGGTGAATATACAGGTGCCGAAAAACAATTCAATGAAGCTATTGAAATACTAAAAGCCACAAACGATGATCTTGGCTTAGCCTTAGTTTACAACAACCTTGCCATGGCGCATGCCGATATGGCAAAACTAAATGTTGCAGAAAGCGATATTCAAACTTCCATGCAATACGCCGCGAAAGTTCTGAAAGACAATTCTTCGGGCTATATTAAATTAGAAATTAATCAGGCTAACATTTATCGCCTACAAAAAAAATACACCGAATCCGAAAAATTATATTTAAGTGCCATTGCGGTCAAAGAAAAAAAACTGGGCGCTCATCCCGATCTTGCACATTTAAAAAGAGGCTTGGCAAGTTTATATTTAGAAATGGGCAAGCCCGATCAGGTTGAGAAGCTATTGACCAGCGCTGTTGATATTGATAAACGGAAATTAGGCGAAGATCATCCCTCTACGCTTTCCTGTATGGAAGACCTTGGGAATTTTTACCGCTTCAGCAATAACATTCCAAAATCAATTGAATTACTTGCAAAAGTTGTTGCTAAAAAGAAAAGCATTTATGGTGAGAACCATCCTAACTATATTCAATCGCTTGAAGATCTTGCTTTATCGCAATGGGCCGGCGGGCAAATTGCCGAAGCCAAAACAAACTACGAAGTCGTACTGATCAATACCCAAAACTACATCAATACTTTTTTTCAATCCCTAAACGAAAATGAAAAAACCTTGTATTGGGAAAAGACAAACAATAGATTACATCGTTATTATTCTTTTGTGATTGCCAATTATGCAAAACAGCCCGATCTGCTAATTCCGTTTTACAATACTTTGATCAACACCAAGGGATTTCTGTTAAGCACATCATCTAAAATAAGAAGCATTATTGCAGGAAGCGAGGATGCCGAGCTTCAAAAAACTTATAATGATTGGCTGGAAACCAAAGAAAATTTGAATACGGCCTACTCTTTAACTAAAGAAGAATTAAAAGAAGAGCACATTAATTTAGATAGTTTAGAAAGCCGTGCCAATAATCTGGAACGAACATTATCTGAAAAAAGTGCTTTGTTCAAAGAAGGTAATGAAGCAGCAAACATTAATTTTGAAACTGTATCAAAAACATTGGCCGCCGACGAAGCTGCGGTGGAAATCGTAGAAGAGAATGAATACCTCAACGGTTTTACAGGCAAATCAAAATATGTGGCGCTTATTGTAAGTGGCGGCGAAACAACATTAATTGAATTAGGAAGTTTTGAGAGCATACAAAACGGAGTAAAAAATTTCCGCGATAAGATCATTAACCGTAAGCCTGAGAATGAAGCCTACGCCATTACCTGGAAATTACTGGATGAGAAATTAAAAGGCATTAAAAAAGTTTATTTGTCGTTAGATGGTTTATACCATCAGTTAAGCATTAACGCCCTAAAAGACGCAGCAGGAGTTTATGTTGCCGATAAATACAACATACAATTTGTTGGCAACACAAAAGATCTTATTTCCATTAAGCAAACTGCAGCGACCAATAAAAAACCGGCATCTGCTTTTTTAATTGGCAATCCTACTTATGGTAAGAACGACATGATAGCACAATTGCCGGGTACAGAGGCAGAAGTAAAGAACATACAGAAGATTTTAAATGCATCGGGGATTAAGAACACCGTTTTAATTGGAACTAAGGCAACCGAAACAGAAGTAAAAAATGTTAAGTCGCCATCGGTATTACACATTGCAACGCACGGTTATTTTTTGGCGGATGTAAGCGAAGTAGAAACCAGTAAAATTTTAGGAGTTGATCTAAGTGTTGCCAAACAAAATCCTTTGTTAAGAAGCGGCGTGCTTTTAGCCAATTGCGAAAATGTATTTGACGAAAATTACAGAAGCACAAGCGCCGATAACGGAATTTTAACCGCTTACGAAGCTTTGAGTTTAAATTTAGATAAAACCGATCTGGTTGTTTTAAGCGCTTGCGAAACAGGCCTGGGCTCGGTTAAACAAGGCGAAGGTGTTTTTGGATTGCAACGTTCGTTCTTAATTGCGGGCGCCCACTCTATCATTATGAGTTTGTGGAGCGTGAGTGATGAGGCAACGATGGAATTGATGACCCTATTCTATTCTAACTACAGCAAATCAGGCAACAAACAACAGGCTTTTGCCGATGCGCAAAAACAACTCAAAACAAAATACAAAGAACCTTTATACTGGGCTGCTTTTGTAATGTTGAGTAAGTAGAATTGTAATTTCGTTTAAAATTTTGTAATTTTAATATGCGCCATTTTTTGGCGGGTATAATTAGTTACCAGCAATTTTGACCCACGTGATTGAGCACTCAAAAAATATTCCAAAGACTTTATATAAGTATGGCGGCTGGGACAATTCTTACCAAAAAAGAATTCTGACCGACTCTGAAATATATTTTGCATCTGCTAACCAATTCAATGATCCTTTCGGTGCGACATTACCTTTCATATATCGTAAAAGTGAATTAACGGACGAAAATATCCTTTCAAAATTAATTGCAACCAGTGCAAACCAACATCTTTCCCACGGCGAACTAGCTGATGAGTCAAAAGAAAAAATGAAGGCTACGGACTATCGATCAGAAAAATTTTGGAACGAAGCTCACGATAGACTAAAAGAATATCTTATCAATACTTTTGGGATATTTTCAATGACAAAAAATAAAACGGACATATTAATGTGGTCTCACTATGCAAACAGTCATAAGGGTTTTTGTGTTGGCATAAATAAAAGTGCTTTGTCATTAATCAATTTTACACAACTAAAAAGCATTGATTACTCAAATTCATTTCCGAAAAGACCAATGTTTGTAAAACATGAAGACAGTAATAAATATTTATTAAAGTTGGTGGCGACAAAATCCAAACATTGGGAATATGAAGACGAAATAAGATTCATTTCCTTCAAGCCTAGGTCTGTGGTTGTTATGCCTACTGACTTCATTCAAGAAATAATATTTGGCGCATCAATGAGTGATGAACATAAAAAAGAAATTACTGACTTGAGGAACAAAAAATATCCTACTGCAAAAATATTTCAAGCTGAACTAGATAGAAACAAATTCAAAATTAATCTTAAAGCTTTGACAAATCATTAAAAACAGCTGGTAACAGCGGTCTTGCTCCATTTTTTTGCGCAGGGCTGCTCAAATGTTATTTTTGGACTTAGCAAAAAACGACGCAAGACCTCAAACCCTTAAAAACATAATTTCCGAAAATGCTACGATCTGTAGCAATCAATTTCTTTTCTTCACATTAATTTTGTTCTATCATTTCTGATTTGTCGGGATAGAGAGTCCCCGGAGGGGGCGATAATTAAGTAAATAAGCCCGAAGGGCTGACAATATTCTAAAAGCACAAAATAAAACTAATTAAACCCCAAAGGGGTGATACAATTATGGCAGGAACATTTTCACAGATTTATATTCAAACAGTATTCGCAGTAAAAGGACGAGAAAATCTTATAAGCAAGGCCTGGGGTAAAGATTTACACAAGTATATTTCAGGAATCATAACCGGAAAAGGACAAAAAGCCATTATCGTAAACGGTGTAGAAGATCACATTCATTGTTTCATAGGGTTGAAGCCATCTATTTCTGTGTCTGACCTGATGCGCGATGTTAAGAACAACTCTTCCAAATTCGTCAATGAATGCGGCTTTATAAAAGGAAAATTTCAATGGCAGGAAGGCTTCGGTGCTTTTTCATATTCAAACTCACAGGTTGAAAACGTTTATAATTACATTTTAAACCAGGAAGCGCATCATAAGAAGCAAACATTCAAGGAAGAATATGAGCGTTTTCTAAACGAATTTAATATAGAACATAAAAAAGAATATTTATTTGAGTGGTTTGAATAATATCATCCCTTCGGGATTTTTATTTTTTCCACACGATAGTTTTACAACAATACCATCCCTTTGGGATTAGAGCACCCTTTGAGGGCCCAGTTCCAAATTAATTGCCGTCATTTCTAAAAATGCTAAGATCTGTAGCAATCAATTTCTTTTCTTCACATTAATTTTGTTCTATCCTTTTTGATTCGTTGGAATAGAGAGTCCACGGAAGGGCGGCCGGCAAATTACGAATAATCTACTCTACCACTACTCTTCCTGTGTGTTGTGCATTTTTGCTATCGCTTATTTGAAATAAATAAACCCCTTTTGGTTGACACGAAAGATCCAACTGATCAAAGCCGGTTAGTTTCTCAGTTAAAATAATTTCTCCTAAAGCATTATAAATCGTTATTTTTCCTGCGGCTTTTACCATAAATTTTCCGGTAGTTGGATTCGGATAAACCAACAACTTATCTTTTAGGATCTCTTCTTTTATTCCTACCATAGCGGGGGCTATTAATTTAGCTACAAAAACATCATCTCCGCAACCTTTGCTTATGCTGTTTGTACCAAATGTTCCGGTGTAACTATTGAACATGCCTGCCGCATAAACATCAGTACCTGCACCATTCACTGCAACACCATATCCTATTTCGTCGTAAACACCACCGGTTGCACTCGCGATCCAGCCTGTTGCTCCGCCATAAGTATATGAGGCAACAAAAACTTCGCGGGTACCGGGCGAGTTGTTTGTTAAACTATTGGTTCCCCACATCAAGGTATTGCTGCCATAGTATCCGCAAATAAATACATTTCCAAAAGCATCCAGCGCAATAGCGTTTCCTGCTTCTGAATCTATATCGCCGGCCCCGGCTCCCCAAATAGTGTTTCCGGCCAGATCAAATTTTACGGTTAACACATCGCTTGTTGCTGTTCCTGCATTATTCAATGTTGTTCCGCCAAAAGAAATTGAAGGGCTTACAAAACCACCGGTTATGTAAACATTATTTTTTTTAACTGCAATTCCGTTTCCATAATCATCGGCACTGCCTCCGTGGCGCGACGACCAAACAGCGGTTCCTGATGCATTATACTTTACCGCGAAAAGATCTTGTGTTGCAGCTCCTGCATTTGTAAGTGCTCCGGTTCCAAAATTAATAGATGTGCTGGAGAACATTCCTGTAACATATGCGTTTCCTAATGTGTCGGTAGCAACGCTGTAACCAACATCGGGTGATGAGCCACCTGCGCTTTTTGCCCACAACTCATTTCCATTTGTATCATATTTTGCAATAAAAAAATCGTTAGATGTTCCGGCGTTAGTTAAAACCGTGCTGCCAAAATTTGCTGTTGCACTGCTAAACCCACCTGTAACAAAAACATTTCCTGAGGCATCAAACTTTATTGAAAGTCCTCTGTCGGCCAAAGCGCCTCCGGCATTCTTTGCCCATAGTGTTGTTCCTGCCTGATTTAGTTTCACAATAAAAATATCGCTGGTGCTTGAGCCGCTGTTCGTTAAAGTATACGTTCCAAACGTAATGGTTGGACTGCTATACCATCCAGTAATATAAATATTTCCTGAAGCATCAACTGAAATTCCATTTCCAACATCACCATCTATTCCGCCAAAAGTTTTAGCCCAAAGCGCATTTCCAGCTGCATCGTGTTTTACTAAAAAAACATCTCCGGTTCCTGAACCGGCATTTGTTAGGGTTACGGGGCCAAAAGTTATGTTAGCGCTGGTATACCAACCAATAGAACACATGTTGCCGAACCCATCAATGGCGGTGCCCTGTGCTGCTTCGCTTCCCGTCATTCCTGCACCATGAGCCCATTGCCAGTTTGGCGCTTGTGCAAAACCGTTTTGTAACCCGGCGATCAAAATAATGATCTGCGCATAAAATTTTAATGTAGATCTCATTGTATTCATTTTAGTTTATTCAAGATTAATATTTAATTCCGCTTTTTTCTTTTTATTATTAAAAACTACTGAGCCTCCGGGATGCTGATAATTGAATCCGTGCGCATCAGTATATCCTGCTTTTATAAAATAACTTCCTTTTTTCAACCCTTCAATTTTATAGTTTCCGTTAATGTCGGTTAAAATGGTTTGATCGAATTCTGTTGTTGATTCGCTTGTTCCGTAGGCAATAGAAACAGTTGCCATAGGCGCAGCATCATTCGTTCCGCTTGTTCCGTTCTTAAATGTTATCACTCCACTAATTGTATTCTTTCCGCCCGGCCCCGCTGCTTTTTTGCATCCAACAAAAACCACTACTAAAAAACACAGGGCTATGATCCTTTTTAATTTCATTTAGGGCTTAATGATTTTTATAGAATTGTGCGTTGAAATTAAAACTCATTTCGTCGGCAATGTTAGTTGTCCAAACACCATAAGTTGTATTGTTAACAGCACTTAAATTTCCTGTTTGATCTGCTAATGTAGGAACAGGAACCCATTGCACAACAGACCTTGTATCCATAAAATCAGAGCGCTTAAATGTTAGCTTGGCGCTGAAAGAAGCACGATAGCGATCGTTCACTTTATCTCCATCCACATCAAAATCGGCGGTGCCATTATAAACCAAATACATAATGGCGGGTTTTATAATTGGAGTTCCATCGGCAAATCCACTTGGTGCACGGTATTTATTAAAACGCATGTTTCCAAAAACAACATAACCTGTTCCTGACTTTATAAAACTTGTGCTTTTGAACCAGGCCGAATCAGTATTTGCATTGGTGATCGTTTTCATAGAATCTAAATACGTAATTCCCATATAACTTCTGATGCATTTTCCTATTGCATCGCGGGCAGGTTCGCCTGAGTTAACTGAAGATAATTGCACCCAGGCATTGATACTGCATTTACTAAGGTCTGCTTCGTTGAATGAAAATTTTGGGTTGAAATTAAAATTATCAAAACGGCCGGTAAGCATTCCTGAAGACCAATCTAAATATTTCGACTCCCAATTTACATTGCTGTGAGGTTTATCAAAGGTCCATGAAATGTCTACTAAACCATTTCCGGTAATTGGTGCATTATCCAAAACCGTTACAGTATCTTTTTTACGGCAACTAAAAAAAACAATTGTTGCAATTACCAAAGCAGTAATGGTTATTTGAAGGCTTTTTGTTTTCATTGCTAAACAGTGATACTAAAGATAGTTCATTCTTAGCTATAAACAAAAACCCGGGTTTTATTTTTGTCCTATTTATGGGCATTTCGGGCATATTTTGCGGTAAAAAAGCAAAATGCTACAATCTATAGCAATCAATTGCTATAACCTGAACTAATTTTGTATTCATAATGAGTACAGTAGCAAAAGTTAAAAAAACATTTTTTTGTCAGAGTTGCGGCACCCAGCACAATAAGTGGGTTGGCAAATGCGGCAGTTGCGGCGAGTGGAATACTCTTGTTGAAGAGATCCTGAAAAAAGAAACAAAGAACGATCGCTTGCAGTTATTTTCTGCAAGTAAAGACCCTAAGATCAATAATAAGTCCATTCTTTTACAGGAAATTGGCCTGCAGGATTATCCCCGCATTGCTGTTCCGGGAAAAGAATTAACCCGCGTATTAGGCGGAGGTATTGTTCCGGGAAGTTTGGTATTATTTGGAGGAGAGCCTGGCATTGGTAAATCTACTTTAATGTTGCAACTCGCCTTGCGTTTAAAGAACCTGAAAATACTTTACGTAAGCGGTGAAGAAAGTGAGCAGCAAATTAAAATGCGCGCCGAACGAATTGGCGTAACAACTGACCTTTGTTTTATTTTACAAGAAACTAACACTCAAAATATTTTTCAGCAAATTGCCGAGATCGAACCTCAGCTGGTAATTATCGATTCTATTCAGACTTTACACACCGCCTATGTGGAAAGCAGTCCGGGCAGTGTTTCGCAGGTTCGTGAGTGCGCCGCAGAATTTTTGCGTTTTGCAAAAGAAACCAATACTCCGGTTTTTATGATCGGACACATTACTAAAGAAGGCAGTTTAGCCGGACCAAAAGTTTTGGAACATATGGTTGATACGGTACTTCAATTTGAAGGCGACCGCAATCATATTTACCGTTTGTTGCGTGCCACTAAAAATCGTTTTGGAAGCACCAACGAAATGGGTATTTATGAAATGAATGGTGATGGATTAAGAGAGGTAACTAATCCTTCAGAAATATTAATTACCAACCGCGAACATGCTACAAGCGGAGTTGCCATTTCGGCAACCATGGAAGGTAATCGCCCTATGTTAATTGAAACACAGGCCCTGGTAAGCAGCGCTGCCTATGGAGTGCCACAACGTTCTTCAACCGGATTCGATCTGAGAAGATTATCGATGTTGCTCGCTGTTTTAGAGAAACGTTGCGGGTTTAAATTAGCGGTTAAAGATGTTTTCATAAATATTGCCGGTGGTATTAAAGTAGAGGATCCGGGAATTGATCTTGCCTTGGTATGTGGAATATTGTCGAGCAACGAAGATCTTCCCATTCCTCAAACTGTTTGTTTTGCCGCAGAAGTAGGATTAACGGGAGAAATTCGTCCTGTTAACCGAATAGAACAACGCATCAGCGAAGCTCAAAAACTGGGTTTCGAAAAAATATTCATTTCGTCTTTTAACAAAAAAGGACTGAATCCGAAATTATTTACGATAGAAATTATTTTCGTAAATAAAATAGAAGAGGTGTTTGGTATGTTGTTCGGTTAAAATCGGCTCGCCGTTTCGCCACCAAGACACAGAAACACCAAAGCCCACCAAAAAATAATTTATAAAGAATGGTAGTGAAAGAGATAAAAAAAGAATTTGAGCTAATTCCGAAAAGCCTCGATGAAATAGGCACCAAAATAGTACAAGCAGCTTATAATGTACATAAAGAGTTAGGTCCCGGATTATTAGAAAAAGTTTATGAGGTTTGTTTCTGTCATGAATTAACTAATATGGGTTTAAATGTTAAAAGGCAAGTTGACGTTCCAATTGTTTACGGAAGTATTTCATTTGAAGAGGGCTTGAGGCTTGATGTTTTGGTTGAAAACAAGGTGATTTGTGAATTGAAAGCGGTTGACCAAATAAACCCCGTTTGGGAAGCACAAGTTTTAAGTCATTTGAAATTAACCAATAATCGATTGGGCTATTTGATCAATTTTAATGTTTCTAAAATAGGCTCAGGCATTAAGCGATTTGCTAAGTAAGATTTAAATAATTTACAATTTGTTTGGTGCAATTTGGTGCCTTGGTGTTTTGGTGGCAAAAAATTCTGCACCTTTGTAGAAATTATCACATGTCAGTGTTGAAAAAAGGCGTTATTGTTGGTCTGATAGCTTCGATTTTAATCTTAATTTTCATAGCTTTTAAAATAATGAAGTTTTATTTCCATATCGCCTTTTTAACTGTTTGGTTCAGCTCTGTTACAGCGCAACCTCTAAAAAGTAACGACGAGGCGGTGGTAACCATTGAAACAGACCTTTGCTCCAGCGTTACAGGAGTGTGTCACCCTGTATCCAAATTCAGTGTGAATTACATTTTCGATAAACAGATCTACGAAAATCGTTGCGACACTCTGGCACAAGTTAAATTTTGGAGACAGATCATGAAGTTGCACAAAGATTCATCTTTAATAAGCGTTGGCGATAATAGACAAGTTGTAGATAAATTTCATAAAGACGATTGGGCAGATAAGAACGATATTGGAAAACAAGCCTACCGAGATAGTGTAAGGATCGTTTTTAATCTCGATTCAACGGCGCACGTTCTTGTTGTTCCGGGAAAAAGTTTCTTTTATGATTTTGAAAAAGCCTTCGAAAAGTTTGACAAGGGCATAAATGCTTTTGTTGCCAACGGTGTTGATCCCTGGTATGCACAGGCCATACTGCTAATTGAAAGCCCAAATAAATTACAGAAATCGAATGCCGGTGCTTACGGTTCTTTTCAATTAATGAAAGATGTTGCCAGGATGTTTGGTTTAAAGGTTAACAAGCAAATTGATGAGCGAGCCGATTTTGATCGTTCTGCTTATGCGGCATCAAGCTTAATAAAAACCTTGTGCATTCCATACACAAAACAAATTCTGGATTCGCTTCATTTACAATATAAAGAAACAGATCTTTGGTTCAGATTATTGGTAATGCACTCTTACCATGCCGGAGCCGGTAATGTAAGAAAAGCCGTATTCAGTTTTATGCCAACTAAACCAGGCATGGATGTGATCTATACGTTGTGGCACACCAAGACGAATCATTTTAAATCTGCCTCGCAGAATTATTCACAATTGGTTTTAGCTGCCATGATCGAAATGGACAAGCGCATGAACTTAGTTGAATACGTAGAAGAGAAAGTTGTGGCGAAAAAATAATTAATTCTACGCCGGCGTTTTGCTTAATCGAATAACCTCCGCCAGAGATTTTAAAGCTCTGTCGTGTTTTTTCACAAAAGGATTTGTGGTATCCCAAACGTATCCGGCCAAAACCGAACAAATTTGTTTTTTAAAATCAGGGTTAATTTCTTTTGCGAAAAATATTTCATGTAAAGTTCCGTCGTACCATCCCATCACATAACTTCTGAAAGTATCAACACCAACAGTTGTTGGTTTCATGAACTCCTCTTCCCAATCTACTTTAGTTCCTTTTAATTGTTTGATCACTAATTTGGCTGCACGTTGAGACGAAACTGCCGCTAAAGTAACTCCCGAAGAAAATACGGGGTCTAAGAATTCTGTTACATTCCCCGTCAAAACAAAACCATCTCCGTAAAATTTATCAGTGGTTACACTCCATCCTTCGATGGTGCGCGGTTCGAACATGAATTCCTTATCTCCAAAACGTTTCTTAATATGCGGATCGCTGTTAATTAAAAAACGAAGTTGTTCTTCGGGCTGCATGTGTTTTGTTTTTTCGTAGAAGGAAGGGTTCGCCACAAAACCAACAGAAGTTATTCCGTCGGAAAAAGGAATTACCCAGATCCACGTTTCGGGTTCGTGCACAACAACCATGATTCGGTTTGGCTCATCATATTGTAAGCGATCCGGATCTTTTATGTGCGAAAATAATGTTTTACGGCTTGGTAAATTACTCGGACGATCTAAATTAAATAAGCGAGGAATAACGCGGCCATAACCACTTGCATCAACAATGAATTTTGCATTGATGGTTGATTCACTTCCGTCTTTATTAATAACGGTTGTTGCTGAATTTGTTCCGTTAAATTTAATGGCGCTAACTGCAGTTTCAAAATTCACATCAACACCTTGGCGTTTTGCTTCTTCGGCTAAGGTAAGATCAAAATCGGCGCGCTTAACCTGCCAGGTCCATTTCCATCCTTCGGTGAACTGATCTCCGAAATTAAAATCACATACTTCGTTTCCTCTTACGAATTTTGCTCCGAATTTTTCCTGAAATCCTTTTGCTTTTACGGCATCTAACAATCCTGCCTCTTCCAAAGCTTCCATGCTTCGCGGCAATAAACTCTCACCAATAACAAATCGCGGGAATTTTTCTTTCTCTACAATTTTTACTTTGAAGCCTGCCTTATTAATAATACTTGCGGCAATTGTTCCGGCAGGACCTGCGCCAATAACTAATACATCTACTTGTTCTGATTGCATAATAAAGGAATGAGGCTACAAAACTACAATAAAAACCGCTTTGTATTGAAAAAATTTGGCCCGAATGACGCATATCAGGCTCTTTCCATAAGTATTTTGTTGAGGCTTTTTAGCGGATGGTTAAATCTATAACAGATCATTTGCCAGGTTCGCCAATTCGCTTCGTTCTCCTTTTTCAAGGGTAATGTGCGCGTATAAATGCTGCCCCTTTACCTTCTCAATTAAATAGCTTAATCCGTTACTTTGCGCATCTAAATACGGGGTGTCGATCTGGTGAACATCGCCTGTAAATACAATTTTTGTGTTTTCTCCTGCGCGTGTAATGATTGTTTTTACCTCATGAGGTGTTAAATTCTGTGCCTCATCTACAATAAAAAACACATTACTTAAACTGCGGCCTCGGATATAGGCTAAAGGACAAACCACTAGTTTCTGGCTCTCGACCATTTCGTTAAGTTGTTTATGTTCTTTGTCCTTTTCGCTGAACAAACTGCGGATGTATTTTAAATTATCCCAAAGCGGTTCCATGTATGGATTTAACTTAGAATTCACATCGCCGGGTAAGTACCCAATATCTTTATTGCTCAAAGGAACAATTGGTCGCGCCAGATAGATCTGATGATAATTTCTTCTTAATTCTAAAGCACCTGCTAAAGATAACAGCGTTTTTCCGGTTCCGGCAACACCCTGAATAGAAACCAATTTTATGTCTGGATTCATAATTGCATCCAAAGCAAAAGCCTGTTCAGCATTTTTAGGAATTACTCCAAACGCCGCGGTTTTTACAACGCGGCGAAACGTTTCATCTTCTTTATTGTATCGAGACAGAACAGATTGTGAACCGTTCTTTAAAACATAATAATGGTTTGGAAGAGATGTTTCTTTTTTTAGTATTTCTTTCGCGGGGCTTGTTCCTTTTTGGTAAATAGCAGCTATCTTTTCAGGGCTCACCTTCTGTATCTCGCTCCATCCGGTGTACAATTCGTCAACCGTTTTGATCTTTCCGGTCTCATAATCTTCTGCCTGAAGGTTGAATGATTTTGCTTTTATTCTAAGGTTAATGTCTTTTGTAACAAGAATTACTTTTCGTCCCGGGTTACTTTCCACAACATAAAGTGCTGTGTTTAAAATGCGGTGATCACCTTTTCGTTCGTCAAAAACTTTTTCGGTATTTATTTTTTTAGAATAATTTAATTCTATTTTGAAATAGCCGTGCGATTTTCCATTGATGCGTGTCCAGTCCTGCAGGGTATTGCTTCCCGAAAGTTTATCAATGTATCTTGTAAATTCGCGGGCCGCATAATTTTTGGTGTCGTTACCTTTTTTAAAATTATCAAGCTCTTCTAAAACGGTTATGGGGATAACCACGTCGTGCTCTTTGAAGTTTTTAATTGCCGTGTGATCGTAAATTATTACTGAAGTGTCGAGAACAAATATTTTTCTGGATTCAGGAGATTTGGTTACAGAAGTTTTTGCCATAGAGTAGTATAAATTTCATTAAAGCTATTTTTTTAATCCTTGTCTTAATTTTTTATCTCGTTTTTTAATAAACAGTCGGGTGTTAAATCAGTTTGGTCTCAAATTATGAGCTAATTATTTGTTTTTAAGCTTATTTTTTTTTACTTTAGAATGATTTTAAAATTAATGAATCTATGAAAAATTTTTTACTTTCTTTTTTCGCATTAGTTCTTTTGAACCATAACGCCAGCTCGCAATGTTCAATGGTTCCTGTAAGCCTTAACAGCAGAGTGAGTAACAGTTCCTTAATTGTTGAGGGCACTGTAATAAACAAACGTTCCTTTTGGAACGCTGAACACAATTATATATATACCTCTAACTTATTGGAAGTATATAAAGTGTTTAAAGGCTCCGCAGTTTCTTATCAATTAGAAGTAATTACTGAAGGTGGCCAGATCGATCTTTTCAAACAAACCGTGGAACCGTCTTTGCAACTAAATGTAGGTCAAACAGGTATGTTCGTTTTAAATCCAAGCAGTCAAGCTTCTCAATTCAAAAAGTCAATTTATTCGGTTTATGCCGATGCTCAGGGTTTTATTAAATACGACCAGAATTCGAGCTCAGCAACCGATATGTTTAACACTTATCCTTCCGTTGAGAACGATCTTTATGAGTTTGTTCAACAGGCTACAGGTACTGCCGCTGTTGTATTACAGCCCAATATCAAGGGTTCTGCTCAAAAACCTAATTCCTCAAATTCTATCGCGGCCATAACAGGTATTTCTCCCACCACCATTACTGCAGGAACGGCTACAAGCCTTACCGTTACAGGAACCGGCTTTGGTGCAACTCAGGGTACTTCTTACGTAGAGTTTCCGGACGCTGATGCCGGCGCCGGATACGTACAGCCGCATGCCACACAATATTTATCGTGGAGCGCCAACCAGATTGTGGTGGAGGTTCCAACAAAAACATCTTCGGGCGGAACGCTTACTACTAGCGGTACTGCGGGTACAGGACAAATACGTGTTGTGGTTGCGGGTACACCAACTTTGAGTGCGCAAACGTTGACGATAACTTATGGTCATTTGAATGTTTACTATACAACCGGAAACGCCATTTATAATACACGCCACGTTAATCTTAACGGTTTGGGCGGTATTACCTGGCAAATGTATACCGGTTTTGATGTCATGGCGGCGCCAAAAGCTGCTTTTCAAAGAGCGTTTCAATCGTGGCGTTGTGCCACCTTAATTAACTGGGCTTTAGGAGCACCGGTTGCTACAAATACCATTGCTTTTGACGGGGTTAACGTTATTCGTTTTGATATTGGTGCCGAATTACCGGCAGGTGTACTTGGCCGTTGTACAAGCTATTTCAGCGGTTGTATCACCGGAACTGTTGTTGCCTTTTATGTTTCCGAATTAGATATTTGTTTTGATGATGCTACTAATTGGCAATATGGCCCCGCTGCTCCGGCAGGCGCACAGTACGATTTTGAATCGGTAACACTTCACGAATTAGGTCACGGGCACCAATTATCGCACGTTATTATCGCAACTGATGTGATGAATTATTCAATTGCCAATGCAGTAAGTAAGCGTGTTTTAAATGTTGATGACATTGCCGGAGGTAATGCAGTTATGACTCGAAACACTAGTGGCGGTGTTTGTGCAAAGCCTGTAATGACCGCTATCAGTGCATCTGCTTGCGCAGCAGGAGCTCCAACGGTGGCATTTAATATTGCGCCTTCTGCAACTATTTGTGCAGGACAATCGATTACACTTACTGATGTTTCGGCAGGCTCGCCAACAGCCTGGTCGTGGACCTTAACCGGCGGCGCACCTGCAACTTCTACTTTGCAGAATCAGGTGGTAAGTTATGCTGCGCCTGGAGTTTATACCATCGCACATAATGCCACTAATGGATTTGGTACCTCAGCTACTTTAACAAAAACAATTTCTGTTTTAGCTAATCCCACCGTTACGGCTTCTAATACAGGGCCATATTGCGTTGGAGCAACCATTCAACTTAATGCCAGCGCGGCCGCATCATATACCTGGAGCGGGCCGGGAACTTTTACTTCCAATATACAAAACCCTACTCGCCCCGCCGCAACGGTAACAATGAGTGGCACTTACAATCTAGTCGTTGCCGCGGGTTCATGTACCGCTTCAGCTACTACAAACGTTCTGGTTAATCCTTTGCCAACTCCTACCGCAAGCAATAACTCTCCGGTTTGTGTTGGTCAAACTATTAATTTTACGGGTTCCGCCGGTGTAACTTATACTTGGACAGGGCCATCAAGCTTCACAATGATGGTGCAAAATCCAACAATACCATCGGCTGCACTTTCTAATGCTGGCACCTATACATGTAGTGTTACGGATGCTAACGGATGTAAGAATAGTGTTACAACAAATGTGTTTGTAAATTCGCCTCCTGCGGCGCCTAGTCTTGGTTCTAATAGTCCGGTGTGTGCAGGACAAAATTTAAACTTAGTTTGTGGTCCTACTGCCGCAGTAACCTTTATGTGGAGTGGCCCTTGCGGATTTACAAGCGCTACACAAAACCCTACCATTCCTAATGTTACCACATGCTCTGGTGGTATTTATACATGTACTATAACTTCTGCTAGTGGATGTACAAATTCGGCAAGCACAAGTGTTTCTATTACTCCATCGCCTGTTATCAATGTAACTTCAAATCCAGGCTCTATATGCGTTGGTCAATCTTCTACGCTTACCGCAAGCGGCGCCTCAACCTATACGTTTAATCCCGGTGGGACAACTACAAATCCTTTAGTGGTTAGCCCAACTGTAACAGCTAATTATACAGTTTCAGGAACTGCCTCGGGTTGTACTGTTTCAGTTCCAATCACTGTAACCGTTTCAACTTGCGTTGGAATTGAAACAAATTCGACAGGCTCAGGAGCAATCAGTGTCTATCCAAACCCTACACAAAATAACATCACCATCAATTTTGGTAAACCAAGTAGCGGAAAAGTTGTAGTTTACGACGCCATCGGACAGGAAGTAATGAGCAAAAACCTTAATGAGGTTGATGCTGTAAGTCTTGATCTAAGCGCTTATTCAAAAGGAATATACTTTGTACACATCAAGCAGGGTGGGTTAAAAGAATCCATTGTGAAGGTAATCAGAGACTAAATTTTGCTATCAAAATAATTAAAGCCGAAACAGTGTTTATCTACTGATTTCGGCTTTTTTATTTCATCTTACTGAAGAACCAGATCTCTTCTCAGGGAAGTAATAGCCACAAAACAAAGCTGTTACATTTGGAAACTTATAAGCCCTATTTTCCTCAAAAAATTCGCCTGAATGTTTGATGGTTTAGGTAAAAATAGTTAATCTTACATCTTGATTTAATACTGTGTTTTTATGGAATCAGCCAGTTCGCCTCTTGATTATTTACCCATTGTTTTAATGTTCATGGTTGCGGCGGGATTTGTGGTAACAACAATGGTTGCCTCACATCTTTTAGGCCCTAAACGGAACACTAAGATCAAACTCGATTCTTTTGAGTGCGGTATCGAAACCAAGGGTAATGCCCGCGTACCATTTGCCGTTAAATACTTTTTAGTTGCTATTTTGTTTGTGCTATTCGACGTAGAGGTAATTTTTATGTATCCATGGGCCGTAAATTTTAAAGAGCTTGGAATGTTAGGTGTTATTGAGATGTTCTCGTTTATAGCGCTTTTATTGATCGGGTTTTATTACATGCTGGCTAAAAAAGCACTTAAGTGGGAAGACTAAATTAATTTTTGATTGAATGAATTTTAGATTTTTAGAATAGGCAGAGATCACAACTCTAAAAATCAAAAAATCTAAAATTCTAAACTTTATTAAATGGCAAAAGATAAACAAATTATAAAACGCACAAAATTAGAGATCGCTAAAAGTCCCGAAGGACTTGAAGGTCCCGGATTTTTTGCAACCAAGCTCGAAGATGTAATTGGTTTAGCGCGCGCAAATTCTTTGTGGCCCTTACCTTTTGCCACATCGTGCTGCGGTATCGAATTTATGGCTACCATGGCTAGCGATTACGATTTAGCACGTTTTGGTTCAGAGCGTTTAAGTTTTTCGCCGCGTCAGGCAGATATGTTAATGGTAATGGGAACCATCGCAAAAAAAATGGGCCCTATTTTACGTCAGGTATACGAACAAATGGCTGAACCGAAATGGGTTCTTTCTGTTGGAGCTTGTGCCAGTAGTGGTGGTATTTTTGACACTTACTCTGTGTTACAAGGCATCGATCGTATTATTCCTGTTGACGTTTACGTGCCGGGTTGTCCGCCACGCCCTGAGCAAATTTTAGAAGGTGTTATGAAAATTCAGGAGTTAGCCAAGAACGAATCTTTGCGTCGACGCAACTCTGACGAGTATAAAAAATTACTGAACAGTTACGGCATAGAATAAATAATATGACCAAAGAAGAATTATTGAACAGCGTCAATCAAAAATTAACCGAGCATTTTCACGGAAGCCTCGAGCATTCTGAAATGCTTTACGATTTTCCTGTTTTCACAATTAATAAAGAAAAAATTCACGAAGTGCTTTCGTTCCTTAAAAACGACTCTGATCTGAATTTTCATTTTCTTACAGACCTGTGCGGTTTTCAAACCGAAGATGAAAAACATCTTGGCGTGATCTATCACTTGCACAACCTCCCAAAAAATTTACGCATCAGGGTAAAAACTTTTTTCCCCATGACACATCCTGAAATTCCAACAGCTACCAACATCTGGAAAGCTGCGAATTGGATGGAGCGCGAAACCTACGATTTTTACGGAGTTAAATTTAAAGGTCATCCGAATTTAAAGCGTATTTTGAATGTTGATGAAATGGATATCTATCCTTTAAGAAAAGAATATCCGTTGGAAGATCAAACACGAGATGATAAGAGTGATAAAATGTTTGGAAGATAAACATGGCTAAGAAACAAAATAAAAATATTACCGCAGAAGAAGTGGTTGCAGAAACCACAGCTCCTAAAACCAAGAAGAAAGAAAAGCTTGTTACCCCTGCTTTCGACCCTGAGAACATGGTTGAAGAAAAAGAGTTTTCTACACTTAACCTTGGACCAACACATCCGGCAACTCATGGTATTTTTCAAAACGTTCTTCAAATGGACGGAGAGATCATTCATGATGCCGTTTCAACAATTGGTTACATTCACCGCGCTTTCGAAAAATTAGCAGAGCGCCGTCCTTTTTATCAGATCACAACCATTACCGACCGTTTAAATTATTGTTCTTCGCCAATAAATAATTTTGGATGGCACATGACGGTTGAGAAATTAATAAAAGCCGAAATGCCAAAACGCGCAGAATACATGCGTGTCATCATCATGGAATTATCACGTATTGCCGATCACTTGATCTGTAATTCAGTTATTGGTGTGGATACAGGTGCCATGACAGGCTTCCTATACATTTTCCAGTGGCGTGAAAAAATTTACGACATTTTTGAATCGATTTGCGGCGCGCGTTTAACAACTAACATTGGCCGCATTGGTGGTTTCGATAAAGATTTTTCGCCAAGAACCTGGGAGTTAATTCGCAACTTCATCAAGGAATATCCTAAAGGCTTAAAAGAGTTCGCTAATTTATTAGAGCGCAATAAAATTTTCATGGACCGTACTGTAAATTGCGGACCGATCAGCGCAGAATTAGCTTTAGAATATAGTTTCACCGGACCGAATTTACGCGCAGCAGGAGTTGATTATGATGTGCGTGTAATGAATCCGTATTCATCTTATCAGGATTTTGATTTCATTGTTCCGATTGGAACTGCAGGAGATACGTACGATCGTTTCATGGTTCGTCAGGAAGAAATGTGGCAGTCGTTGCGCATCATTGAGCAGGCTTTAAAAAACATGCCGGATGGTCCAACACACGCAAACATTCCTTCTTTTTATTTACCACCAAAAGAAGAGGTTTATAATAATATGGAAGCTTTAATATATCACTTTAAAATTGTGATGGGTGAAAGCGAAGTTCCAAAAGGAGAGGTTTATCATTGTGTGGAAGGCGGAAACGGTGAGTTAGGATTTTATCTGGTAAGTGATGGCGGAAGAACACCGTATCGTTTGCATTTCCGCAGACCATGTTTCATTTATTATCAGGCTTATCCTGAAATGATAAAAGGAAGAATGTTGAGCGATGCAATTATCACAATGAGTAGTATGAATGTAATTGCGGGAGAACTCGACGCGTAAAAATTAAAAATACTTTTGAGCTCGTGGCTCTACGAACTACGAACCCTCAACTATAAACTAAACAATGGGAGCACAAGTACACGGAACACAACATTTCGACGCCAAAAAAAGAGCTGAACTAAAATTCAGTGATGCGGCTATGGAAACCGTTAAGGATATTATCAGTCGTTATCCTGAAAAGCATATTAAATCGGCATTGCTTCCCGTGTTGCACGTTGCGCAAGCGGAATTTGGCGGATGGTTAAGTCCTGAAACGATGGATTATGTTGCCTCTGTTCTAAAAATTAAACCCATTGAAGTTTTTGAAGTTGCCTCTTTTTACACCATGTATAATTTGAAGCCGGTTGGTAAATGCACCTTTGAAGTTTGCCAAACCAGTTCTTGCTGGTTAAATGGTGCCGAAGACATTGTAAAATACATTGAGAAGAAATTAAATATCAAAGTTGGTGAAACAACTAAAGACGGAATGTTCACTTTAAAAACTGCTGAGTGTTTGGGTTCATGCGGAACAGCACCGATGTTACAATGCGGTGCAAGCTATCACGAAAATTTAACTTACGATAAAGTAGATAAGTTAATTGAGAAATATAAAAGCGAGAACAAATTAAGAAGTTACACAGATCTGGATTATAATAATACCCTATAGCATTTGTAATGGGAAAGAAACTATTAATACATAACGATAAAGTTCCGGGCATCAATACCCTGGAAGTGTACCGTGCTCATGGTGGTTATGCATCCGTTGAGAAAGCACTGAAAACCATGACTCCTGATCAGGTAACTGATGAGGTTAAAAAATCAGGCTTACGTGGTCGCGGTGGCGCCGGTTTCCCAACAGGATTAAAATGGAGCTTTTTGGCTAAGCCGGAAGGCGTAGAACGTTATTTGGTTTGTAACGCCGACGAATCGGAACCCGGTACTTTCAAGGATCGTTATTTAATGGAAAAAATTCCTCATGCTTTAATCGAAGGAATGATCACTTCTTCTTATGCATTAGGCGCAAAATCATCTTACATATACATTCGCGGCGAATATTTTTATGTTGCGCGAATTGTTGAAAACGCCATTAAGGAAGCTTATGCTGCCGGCTGGTTAGGAAAAAACATTTTAGGTTCTAATTTCTCTCACGACTGTTACGTGCAGGTTGGAGGAGGCGCCTACATTTGCGGTGAAGAAACTGCTTTGTTGGAATCACTGGAAGGCAAGCGTGGTAATCCACGTATTAAGCCACCATTTCCTGCGGTGGCGGGTTTATGGGGCTGCCCAACGGTTGTGAATAACGTAGAAACTATTGCGGCTGTTGTTCCCATTGTAAATGGAGGCGGAGAAGAATATGCAAAGATCGGTATTGGCAAATCAACCGGAACAAAATTAATTTCTGCTTCAGGTCATATTAATAAGCCTGGGGTTTATGAAATTGAATTAGGAATTACTGTTGAAGATTTCATTTACAGTGAAGAATATTGCGGCGGTATTCGCAATGGCAAAAAAATGAAAGCCGTTGTTGCTGGAGGTTCTTCTGTTCCGATCCTTCCAACAGAATTAATTTTAAAGACTGCAAAAGGTGAGCCGCGCTTAATGACCTACGAAAGTTTAAGCGATGGAGGTTTTCAAACCGGCACAATGCTAGGTTCGGGTGGTTTCATTGTAATGGATGAAGACACCAGTATTGTAAAGAATTTATTTACGTTCGCCCGTTTTTATCATCACGAAAGTTGCGGACAATGTTCGCCTTGCCGTGAAGGAACCGGTTGGATGGAAAAAATATTGAAGAAGTTTTTAAATGGCACCGCTAGCGAAAGTGATGTAGAATTACTTTGGGATATTCAAAGTAAGATCGAAGGAAAAACAATTTGTCCTTTGGGTGAAGCGGCGGCCTGGCCTGTTGCGGCAGCTATACGTCATTTTAAACATGAGTTTTTAGAGATAGCAAAAAGCAAAAAGTTTGTTGACATAAGTCATTATGATAGGTTAAATAAAAAAGTTGTCGCGTAATGAAAGTAACTATCGACGGAATAGAAATTGATGTGCCAAAAGGCACCACCATTCTACAAGCTGCCCGCATGATTGGTCCGGAGGTTGCTCCGCCTGCCATGTGTTATTATACTAAGCTGAAAACATCGGGTGGATATTGCCGTACCTGTATTGTAAAAGTTACTCAAGGCTCTACTGCAAATCCTAATCCAATGCCAAAACCTGTTGCATCTTGCAGAACAGAAGTTATGGACGGAATGGTTGTTCAGAATTTTACCTCTCCCGAAATTTTAGAAGCAAGAAAAGGTGTTGTTGAATTTTTATTAATTAATCACCCTTTAGATTGCCCGGTTTGCGATCAGGCCGGAGAATGTAAATTACAGGATCTTGGTTACGAGAATGGATCTGTAAAAACACGTTACGAATTTAAACGTCGTGAATACGACATGATCGATATTGGCGATAAAATTAAATTACACATGACCCGTTGTATTTTATGTTATCGTTGTGTAAAAGTTTGCGAACAAATTACAGATGGTCGTGTTCACGGTGCTATTCACCGTGGCGATGCCGCTGAAATTTCTACTTATATCGATAAAGCCATTAATAATGATTTCTCCGGAAACGTTATTGATGTTTGTCCTGTTGGTGCTTTAACTGACAAAACATTTAGATTTAAAAGTCGTGTTTGGTTTACTAAGCCCGTTGATGCGCATCGTAAATGCGATAAGTGCTGCGGTAAAACACGCGTATGGTTAAAGGGTGATGAGGTTCTTCGTGTTACTGCCCGTAAAGATCAGTGGGACGAGGTGCATGAATTTATTTGTAACGACTGTCGTTATGATCATAAAAAAACATCTGACTGGGTAATTGAAGGGCCGTCGCACATTAGTCGTAATTCAGTTATCTCACAAAATCATTACGAGCATTTGAACGAATTAAAATTACAGGCTTTAAAGCAACAGAAAGCTTTAGGTTTTATGAATATTGATAAAAGACCTTAGGCCTCACCCTCGGTCCCTTTGATGGCAAGTGTTTAATTTTAAATACGCCATCGAATCCTAAGGATTTCCAAAGGAGAGGGAAGTAGAGACAGGCAGAAGAAAAAATAAAAAAATTACTCTTAAAAAGAGATTGAACATATGATCAGTTTACTTATATATAAAGGAATTCTTTGCGTTGCTGTTTTCGCTTTTTCATTAGGCGTTGCAGCATACTCAACCTGGTGGGAGCGTAAATTCGCTTCTTTCCTGCAGGATCGTGTTGGGCCGGATAGAGCTGGCCCGTTCGGATTATTGCAACCGTTAGCCGACGGCGGAAAAATGTTCTTTAAAGAAGAGATCATTCCAAACGTATCGAATCGTTTCTTGTTTATTCTTGGTCCGAGTTTATTCATGCTTACCTCACTAATGACTGGCGCCGTTATTCCCTGGGGACCGGATGTTATCATTGGAGGCAAAACATATGCGTTTCAGGTAACCGACATTAATATCGGGATCCTTTATTTGTTTGGTGTGGTTGGTATTGGTGTTTATGGTATCATGATCGGTGGTTGGGCTTCTAACAATAAGTATGCTTTATTAGGAGCTATTCGTGCTTCATCGCAAATGATCAGTTACGAAGTTGCCATGGGTATTTCAGTAATTGCCTTAATTATCACTGCAGGCGGTACTTTAAGCTTGCGTGAAATTTTGGCTCAGCAAGATGCAGGCGTTTGTAATTTCGTGTATCAACCGTTAGGCTTTTTAATTTTCTTTGTGTGCGCCTTGGCAGAAACCAATCGTGCGCCCTTTGATTTACCTGAATGTGAAAGCGAATTAGTTGGGGGTTATCACACAGAATATTCTTCCATGAAATTAGGGTTGTTCTTGTTTGCAGAATACACGAATATGTTCATCTCATCTGCGATCATGGCGGGCTTTTATTTTGGCGGATATAATTTCCCTTTTGCACACGAATTTTATAACGCGATCGGATTACAGGAAGGCTCCTGGTTAATTGCCTTAATTGGATTTGGTGCCTACTTCACTAAGATATTTATTTTCATTTGTGTATTTATGTGGATTCGCTGGACCTTGCCGCGTTTCCGTTATGATCAGTTAATGAATTTGGGGTGGAAGGTTCTGTTGCCTTTGTCATTATTGAATTTAGCACTTACTGTGGTTGTTGAATATTTTAGAGGCAATATTCATTTTTAATCAAATAAAAAATGGCATTACAATTAACTAATAGAAGTAAAGTGGTTTCGAATAAGGAGCAATCCGTTTCCGAAAAACTTTATTTGCCCGGAATAATAAAAGGGATGAGCATTACGCTTAGCCATTTATTTAAAAGAAGGGCAACCGTTAAATATCCCGATGAGCAACGCCCAAGGGCTGAGGTTTATCGCGGACAACATGTTTTAAAAAGAGATGATAACGGCGCTGAGCGTTGTACTGCCTGTGGATTATGTGCAGTGGCTTGTCCTGCCGAAGCAATTACCATGGAAAGCGCGGAACGCAAAAAGGGGGAAGAGAATTTATACAGAGAAGAAAAATACGCAAAGACTTACGAAATAAACATGCTCCGCTGCATTTTCTGCGGATTATGTGAAGAAGCTTGTCCTAAAGAAGCAATTTTCTTAACTGACAGAATTGTGGATACGGAATTTGAGCGTGATGATTTTGTTTACGGTAAAGATAAATTGGTTGAGAAGACAGATAAACGCATTGATGTAAGCAAACGTCAAACCTTAGAAGTAGCAGCATTTAAAAAATTACCGGGATTAAAACACAATACTATGTGGGACGGGAAAAAACAAATTAAAGATAAGCATTAAAATATGTTAGGTTATACAATTACTCAGTGGCTATTCGGGATACTCTCTTTCCTTGCAATTATGTTTGGTTTAATGGTAGTATTTAGTCGCAACCCTGTAAACAGTGTTTTATATCTGGTTATGACCTTCTTCTGCATTGCCGGTCATTACTTATTATTAAATGCGCAGTTTTTAGCAGTGGTGCACATTGTGGTTTATGCCGGAGCCATCATGGTATTATTCTTGTTTGTGATCATGTTAATGAACTTGAATGAAGATACAGAACCTCAGCGCACCTGGTTAAGTAAGATAATTGCAGCAGTTGCGGGCGGAATGCTATTATTTGTTTTGGTTGGCTCTTTAAAAGGTGCCGGGCAGTTGGGAATTGCTCAACACGGGAGTTCACAGATCGGCTTGGTAAAGAATTTAGGTAGGGTATTATTCACAGAGTTTTTGTTCCCATTTGAAATTGCTTCCATATTATTATTGGCAGCATTGGTTGGGTCAATTATGATCGGTAAAAAAGAAATAAATTAGTTGAGAGTAAAGTGTTGAGTGTTGATAGTGACGCTCTAAACTCTAAACCCTCAGCTCTAAACTTAATAAAATGTTAAACGGAATATCAATAAACTATTACATCCTGCTAAGCACGGTGTTATTTATCATTGGAGCGGTGGGCGTAATGGCGCGTCGCAACTCCATCATTATTTTTATGTGCATTGAACTAATGCTAAACGCCGTCAATTTATTACTCGTGGCTTTTTCTACTTTACATAACGACGCAAGCGGACAAGTATTTGTTTTCTTCGTTATGGCCGTTGCGGCGGCAGAGGTTGCTGTGGGCCTGGCAATTTTGAGTATGATCTACAGAAATATTAAAACTATTGATACCGATCTATTAAGTAATTTGAAAAATTAAAAGTTCTTATGATTAAATTAATTGCATTAGTTCCTTTGTTTCCCTTGATCGGATTCTTGATCAACGGTTTCTTCGGGAAAAAAATGAGTAAAGGCATGTCGGGCTCCATTGCTTCGATCAGCGTGCTGGCTTCTTTTGTGGTTTCTGTTTTAGCATTCATTGAATTGCAGCATGCCGCCAATAAATCGATCGTTTTCGAATTGTTCTCCTGGATCAGTTCCGACACCTTAAAAATTCCGTTTGAATTTTTATACGATCCTTTGTCTTCTTTATTTTTATTGATCATTACAGGAATAGGCTTTTTGATCCACATTTACTCTATTGGTTACATGCATGAGGACGAAGGTTTCTCAAGATTTTTTACCTACCTGAATTTATTCGTGTTCTTCATGTTGCTGTTAGTAATGGGCAATAACTACTTAATTATGTTTGTGGGTTGGGAAGGCGTTGGATTGTGCTCTTATTTACTGATCGGCTTCTGGTTCAAAAATACCGCTTACAACAACGCGGCAAGAAAAGCATTTGTAATGAACCGCATTGGTGACTTAGGATTTTTATTAGGTATTCTATTGATCTTTGTAACTTACGGAAGCATCTCTTACGGAAATGTTTTTTCTAAAGCCGGTATTGGAAGTCCTGAAGTAGTAACCTCAATTGCTTTATTATTATTTGTTGGTGCCTGCGGTAAAAGTGCTCAGTTACCTTTATATACATGGTTACCGGATGCGATGGCAGGACCAACACCCGTATCTGCATTAATTCACGCGGCCACAATGGTTACAGCCGGTATCTACATGATCGTTCGTTCTAACGTATTTTATTCTATTTCAGACGTAGCTTCGGAAACAGTCGCCATTGTAGGTGTGTTAACTGCGCTGTTTGCTGCAACAATTGGTTTATTGCAAAACGACATCAAAAAAATTCTGGCTTACTCTACTGTATCGCAATTAGGTTTAATGTTTTTAGGATTAGGCGTAGGCGCGTATAGTTCATCTGTGTTTCACGTAACCACTCACGCGTTCTTTAAAGCTTTATTATTCTTGGGCGCCGGTTCTGTTATTCATGCCATGGGCGGCGAGCAGGATGTTCGTAAAATGGGCGGATTGAAAGGAAAGATCAAGATCACTTACATCACCATGTTAATAGGAACAATTGCAATCAGCGGTATCCCTCCTTTCTCAGGTTTCTTTTCAAAGGATGAAATACTGGCTCACGTTTATGAGCATAGCAAAGTATTATGGTTCTTAGGAATGATCACTTCCATGTTAACCGCATTCTATATGTTCAGAATGTTATTCTTAACTTTCTTTGGAAACTTCAGAGGCACACACGAACAAGAACATCATTTACATGAATCACCAAGCAGCATGACCGTTCCTTTAATGGTATTAGCAGCTTTATCGGTTCTGGGAGGGTTATTAGGCTTGCCTGAATTCTGGCATCAAACAAATTGGATCGGTGATTATTTGGATCCCATCATTGCGCACAAAAATCCAAGCATATTAAATCACGATACTGAGTGGATGTTAATGGGCTTAGCAACTTTATCTGCCGTTACCGTAATTTATTTTGCTCACGCCATGTTCATCACTAATAAAGTGTTGCCCGCTGCGAGTGAAGATAAATTAAAACCTTGGCAAAAAGTTATCTATAATAAGTATTATGTTGATGAGTTTTATGACATGGTAATTCGTAAACCATTAGATCTTATTTCAACATTATTTTACAAGTTCATTGATCTTCAGGTTGTGGATGGCATTGTGAACGGAGTTGGAAGTACAGTAAAAGGTTTAGGAAGCGCTGTTCGTTTATTGCAAACCGGAAACATTGGTTTTTATGTAGTAAGCATGGTAATGGGCATTGTATTGATTTTATTATTCACTTTTATAATATAGTTTGAGAACGAATTTATGTTAACCGGATTATTAATAGTATTACCCCTGGTGGCCGGCCTTTTGGTCTTTTTGGTCAAAGGCAATGGCGCAAGAACGCTTGCTTTAGGAGCATCAATAGCCGAATTTATTTTGTCGCTGGTTGTATTCATGCAATACAAAACCAACCCCAATTTTAATTCTCTAAGTTTAAATTGTAACTGGATCCAATCTTTGGGAATTCACTTTTCTGTTGGAATAGATGGTATTGGTTTGCTTTTAGTTTTACTTACTACTTTTTTAGTTCCACTTATCATTCTTTCTTCCTTCCAGACTCAATACAATAAACCAAATGCATTTTATGGTTTGATCTTAATTATGCAAATGGCTTTAGTTGGTGTGTTCACGGCTAATGACGGATTTTTATTCTATGTATTCTGGGAGTTAGCTTTAATTCCTATTTACTTTATTTGTTTATTGTGGGGTGGTGATGATCGTGCAAGAATTACGTTTAAGTTTTTTGTTTACACCTTATTCGGATCATTATTCATGTTACTTGGTTTGATCTATTTATATAATCACACTGCAGTTGGTGGCGGAGCAAGATCATGGGCCATTCAAGATCTTTATAATGCGGGACACAGTTTAAACGTAAATCAACAAAGCGCTGTTTTCTGGATGATCTTTGTTGCCTTTGCCATTAAGATGCCTATTTTTCCTTTACACACATGGCAACCCGACACCTATGTTACAGCGCCAACACAAGGCACCATGCTGCTTTCGGGCATCATGTTAAAGATGGGAACTTTTGGAGTTATTAAATGGTTATTACCAATGACGCCTTTGGCTTTAGAAAAATGGGGTGGTGTTGCTATTGGTTTATCAGTATTCGGTATTGTTTATGCATCCTGCATTGCCATCGTTCAAAAAGATTACAAGCGCTTGATCGCTTACTCTTCAATTGCTCACGTTGGTTTAATTGCTGCAGGAATTTTATCTGCTAATCAGCAGGGTATTCAGGGTGCGGTGGTTCAGATGTTAGGTCACGGTGTTAATGTGGTAGGTTTATTTTTAATTGCTGATATTTTAGTTCGTCATACCGGCACCAGAGAAATTGAAAAGTTAGGTGGCATTCGAAACATGAACGGACAGTTTGCGGTTCTCTTCCTAATTATTTTGTTAGGCTCTGTTGCGCTTCCTTTAACGAATGGTTTCATTGGTGAGTTCTTATTATTGAACGGTTTGTATCAATATAGTGCTTACATGGCGGCCTTTGCCGGATTAAGCGTGATCTTAGGCGCCGTATATATGTTGCGCAGTTACCAAAGCATTATGCTTGGAGAGAAGCCGAACAACGCCATGGAATTTGGTTCGCTTGCTGTTAGCGATAAAGTTGTTTTGATCGTAGTTTGTGCTGCGGTTATTGCTTTTGGTGTTTATCCAAAACCATTGAATGATCTGGCAGAAGAAGGCACAAAGAGTATTATGATGTTGATGAATAAGTAAAAGGAAATTTAGTATATGAAAGGTCTGTTTATAGTTAGTGGATTAGGCATATTAGCAATGCTTGCCGAAATCTTTAAGGTTAAAAAAGTATTGCTTCCAATGGTTTTGTTAGGCATATTAGGTGCTTACGTTGCCAACTTCATGGAATGGAACAATAGTTTAAATATTGCTGCCTTCGGAAACATGATCGCTTTCGATAAGGTGGCTATTGCTTTCAGCGGCGTTATTTTAGCTACAGCATTTTTCTGGTTCATTATGGCTAACGACTATTTTGAGAATGATACAAACGTAACCGATCACTTTGCTTTGGTTCTGTTTGCTCTTACCGGTGCCTTAATGCTTACTGCCTTTAAAAACATGACCACTTTGTTTTTAGGTGTTGAGATCATGAGCATTCCTCTTTATGTTCTGGCGGCAAGCCGTAAAAAGAATTTAGCCTCCAATGAAGCCGGATTTAAATACCTGATCATGGGTTCATTTGCAAGTGGCTTTTTATTATTTGGAATTGCTCTGATATATGGCGCTACGGGCAGTTTCGATCTTATGGAGATCCGTGCTAAAATTTCAGGAACGGCTCCTGGTATGATGCCAATGTTCTTTTATGTAGGCGTGGTACTTTTATTAATTGCAATGTGTTTCAAAGTATCTGCCGCTCCTTTTCACTTCTGGGCACCGGATGTTTACCAGGGTTCTCCTACTGTAATTACTGCTTTAATGAGTACAGTTGTAAAAACTGCTGCTTTCGCCGCAATACTTCGTTTGTTTTTAATTGGCTTTGGAGGTGTGAGTGAGCTGTGGACCGTTATACTCGCGGGTGTTATTGCGCTTTCGCTTGTGATCGCCAACTTCAGTGCCGCCATGCAAACCAACGTGAAACGTATGCTTGCCTATTCAAGCATTAGTCATGCTGCATTTATGCTAATGGTTATTCTAGCAAACGTAAGAAGCAATGCTACTTTAGGAGCTCTTTTATATTATTCATTAGCCTATTCCATTGGATCTATTGCCGGCTTTGCGGTTGTATACAACGTTACTAAAAAAGGAGATGAGAGTTTCGAAGCTTTCAACGGTTTAGGAAAACGCAATCCTTTTTTGGCGGCTTGCATGACCATTGCCATGTTATCTCTGGCGGGTATTCCTGTTACTGCCGGATTTTTCGCAAAATATTTTGTGTTCACCAACATGATAGGAACACACTACAAATGGCTATTGATATTAGCAGTTCTAACTTCAGCGGTTGGGGTTTATTACTACTTTAAAGTAATTATAGCAATGTACTTTAAACCTGCTGCTACCGAAGAGCCTGTTGCTTCAGAAATGTCGGTTAACATGGTTATTCTTATTACCAGCGCCATTACGCTTGTGCTCGGACTTGTTCCAGGCTTTGTGGTAGATATGTTTGCGTTCTAATACAAGCTCGCTTCTTAACAAATACGTATTACAAAGTTTAAGTCTGTAGACGTAACAAAACCCTAATTTTTTCGTTATCTTTAAGTAATGAAGCGTTTGCTTTTATTTTTTTCGGCATTTTGTCTTATTTCCGTAGCTGCTTTTTCACAAAAGAAGGCCGATACCCTGCGCCTCTATTTTGGTATTAATGAAACCGAGTCAGCAACTAATTTTTCAAGGATAGATTCTGCGCTGAGATCGCTGAACGGAGCTTTATTGGATGTGGCCGTTTATGGTTATGCCGATTTTTTAAGTAATGATGATTACAACATTTCTCTTTCTAAAAAACGCGCCGAATCAACAAAAAACTATCTCCTTAAAAAAGCCGCACCGTCACAAATAAATGTTTATGCCTGCGAAGGCAAAGGGGAGAAATTCTCTAAGGATAATTCTAGTCCTGATGGAGAAGCAAAACAAAGAAGAGTGGATATTTATTTCGAACCTATTGTTATTATAAATGTAAGTGAAGCGAGACTTCAAGATCCGCCCGCCGGAGAAAAAATACCCGAAGAAAAAGTGATTGAAAAGCCGAAAGAAGATAAAAACAAAAAAGTTGAAGACCTCGCTGTTGGTGAAACCGTTACTGTTGAAGGCCTCGTGTTTGAACCAGGCAGACATGTACTCAGAAAAGAATCCATCGTGCCTTTAAAAAAATTACTTAATACCATGCAGGAAAATAAAAACCTTAAAATAGAAATTCAAGGTCATGTTTGTTGCATTGGAAGAGACGAAGACGGAAACGATTTTGACACGCATGAAAATAAACTCTCCGAAAATCGGGCGCATGCTATTTATAATTATTTACTTAATAAAGGCATTGACTCTTTGCGTGTGAGCTACAAAGGTTTTGGAGGCTCGCACCCAAAAGTATGGCCCGAAAAGAATTTTGATGACCAGCAAATAAACCGGCGAGTAGAAATCAAAGTTCTCGAAAAATAGATCCGCCCTATTTTTCCATGAAGTCAATTATCGATCTATAATTTTTATTCCTGGACTTATAAAATTGAAAGATCATTGTTTCGTGACGTTTTCTTTTATTCATGATGAGTTTGGCTTCGGGTTGGATCTTTTTCAGTTCCTCGTAAAACTCATTATTCTGTCTGGTAATTTCAGGATAGGTTCTATCACCTAAATACATTAAAAAAGGAGGCATGCCTTCATGCAGATGAAACTGGGGCGATCCTTTCTTCCAGGCCAGCGGGTCTTGTGAGAATACGGCTAAATAGCCTTGATGTTTATAACGTTCAAAATAGCTAGCCATGTTCAAACCAAAGGCATCAATTAATACTGTTCCTTTTATAGGGTTTGCGATCTTTAAAGAATCGAAATAAACTGAATTTGTAGCGATTAATGCGGCCATTTGACCGCCGGCCGAATGACCCGAGACAAATATTTTACTGCTGTCACCACCATATATAAAAATATTTTGCTTTATCCATTTTACGGCGCTGGCTGCATCCATGGCCATTCCTTCATAATTGGTTAAAGGGCTCAATCTATAGTTCATCACAACACCCACAATTCCTTTCCTTGCTAAGCGTTTTCCAAAAAAAGTGTATAACGATTTTTTGCCTGAGCGCCAGCTGCCACCGTGTATAAAAAGTAATACCGCTTTTGGTTCCTTTATTTTTCGTGGAGAAAAAACATCGAGTTTCAAGTTCGTTGCTTTATCGTATGTAATGTCCCTTGCTTTGGAAATACGATGAAAAGAACAACCGCCTAAAATAATTGAGGAGGCTATTGAAAAAAGTACTGTATTTAAAGCGGTATGTTTCATTGTATTGTATGCAAAAATACATAAACGCTAATTAAACCAAATACATTGAGCATTTTTTTGTAAATTAGTTGTCGGCATTATTCTTTTATCAGATCTAAAATGAGAACATCAACTGCTTTTAAAATTACATTCCTTGCTTTTCTTGGTTTTACAGCAAGCGCTCAAAAAATATATACCCTCGCAGGTAACGGCAATCAGGGCTATTCCGGAGATGGCGGACCGGCTTTTTCTTCACAACTAAATTCTCCGATTGGGGTCGCGATCGATCCCTCCGGAAATATATATGTTTCTGATACGCAAAATCACCGCATCCGAAAAATTACTCCTTCAGGCATCATCACCACTTTTGCAGGAACTGGAACAGCCGGTTTTTCGGGAGATGGCGGTCCGGCTTCTCTCGCAAGAATAAATCAACCTTGCGGCATAGCGCTGGATACCGCCGGTACTGTTTTTTTTGCCGACAGGTTCAATCATCGCATTCGCAAAATAGATAAGTTGGGTAACATCAATACTGTTGCAGGTTCAACCACTACAGCAGGTTTTTCAGGTGATGGTGGCCCGGCCTTATCTGCTAAACTCAGTTCTCCGGGAAGTGTGGCTGTTGATCGCGCCGGAAATATTTACATTGCAGATACTAACAACGACCGCATCCGAAAAGTTGGAAAGAACGACACAATAACTACCGTTGTTGGAGGCGGTACTCTTACATCAGAGAATATAACAGCAACATCTGCAGCTCTTGCTACTCCCTGGGATGTAGCGGTGGATACTTCAGGAAATATTTATCTAACCGACAGCAATAATAACCGCGTGCGTAAAGTAAACTCAGGCGGACTGATAAACACAATTGCAGGAACCGGGGTTTATGGTTTTGCCGGTGATGGAGGAAATGCTACATCAGCACAATTAAAAGCACCTTATGGTGTTGAGCTGGATGGTCTAGGGAACATTTACATTTCTGATTCTTACAATTACCGCGTACGAAAAATAAACACCTTAGGTAAGATAAGTACTGTTGCCGGAAGCGCAGCCCAAGGTTATGGAGGTGACGGTGGTCTTGCAACGCTTGCCGCACTGAACATTCCGACCAGTGTAGCCATAGATGCCATTGGTGATCTTTACATTGCCGATGATGGCAATCATCGCATACGAAAAACCTGTCAAAGCAATTGTTTAGCAGGGGTAGAAAATTTAAATGCTTTTTTTGATCCCATCTCAATTTCTCCAAATCCAAACAACGGTTCGTTTATTGTAAATACAGGATTTGTGAAGTCTAAATTTATTTTAGTGAATTCCATCGGACAAATTGTTTTCGAGCAGGAAATAGTTGGTGGTGAAAATGCCATTCAAACAAAAGATCTGCCACAAGGACTCTATCATTATATTTTGTTTCAAAACGAAATGCAAAAAAGTAGTGGCAAAATTGTAATTGAATAATGATAAAAATAATCGATTATTCTGAACAGCACAAAGAGGCCATTAAGGTGTTGAATTACGAATGGCTTGAGAAACATTTTAAAGTTGAGCCTAATGATGTTGTTCAACTCTCTAATCCAAAACAAGAGATCATTGATAAAGGCGGTTTTATTTTTTACGCCGATAATGATAACGAAATTATTGGTGTAGCCTGTTTACTAAAGATCACCGAGGAACATTTTGAGTTAGGAAAAATGGCTGTAACAGCTAAATATCAAGGTTTGCGCGCCGGTAATTTATTACTGGATTACTGCATTCGTTTTGCTCAGGAAAAGCAGATCAGGTCTCTTGTTCTTTATTCTAACCGCAGTTTACTTCCTGCGCTTTATCTCTATAAAAAATACGGATTCGTGGAAATAGAAATGGAGCCCGGGCATTACGAAAGGGCAAACATTAAAATGGAAAAGATCCTTTAATTGATCACGATCCCAAGACTAAGCAGAGAACTCGAAATTTTTAATTGATGTTGTTCGATCTCTTTTTTATTAATGTCGAACTTCAGTTCATCGTCTTCCATGGTAACAAAACTTAAGCCTGCACCCTTTTTTGCAAGGCCCTCACGCTCTCCTACAATTAAAATAGGTTTGTCTTTGGTTTGCTCCTTTAATGCTTTTACACTCGCACTTTTAGAAGACGAAATATAAAGCAAATTACATCCGACTGTTTCTTCGGGTGTGTTACATTTTTTTATGATTATGTTTCGTCCCTTTAATTTTTTACTTGAAGCCAGGGTTTGAAGTTCTTTGGTAATTGGCGAATCTCCCAGCACCGCTAAAACAAAATCACCTTTGCTTTGCGCTTCGGGCCACTCAACATATTTCATGAAATTATAAATAAATAAGGTGTAAGCTTTGTAATCTGTTTCCTGAGCGGTACAGTTACCTGAATAAATTCCACGCAAAAGCAAAACTACTAAAAGCAGTTTTTTTAATGTTGCTATATGTTTCGTGTTGTTCAATTCTTCTTTTTAAAATTCAGGTTATAATTCATTCTAAAAACAATTTCACGTGACGAAGCGGGCAACATGGCGTGGCCTCCATTATAAGGTTGTATGTATTTAAATTTCTGGTTTAATATGTCGTAACAACCTGCACCAATACTTAATCCTTTTAAAGGCGTATCATACTTCACAAAAAAGTTCAATAAAAAAGTTGGATCTATTTTTTCTAAAGCCGAAGCGCCCAAACTGTCAACAGACGTGTAGGCCCAGCGGGAACCGTAATAAGATGCGGTTGCATTCAAGGACAATCCTTTTGCTACTTTCCAACAAGCGTTCAAATTCAACCGGTGATTTGCGAAAGCTAAAAGCGATGAACTACTTTGGCTTACTTCATACTCGTGAATCTTTCCTTTGTTAGCTACTGTGTAAAATGCGTAATTCAAAGCAACATATCCCCACTTATCTTTGATTCTGTATTCTGCTTCTATTCCCTGCGATCCCGAATGTCCTGAATTAGTGTAATGATCTGCGTTGGTTGTATCTGTATAATAAACTATTGGGTTGTTTGTGGTAATGTCGTATACATTCGCTGTTAAAATAGATTTCCGTGTTACCTGATAACCTAATTCCAACTCAAGCACCTGAGTCAATTCGGGTCTTATTCCTCCTGAATCCGCGTAATTAATGTTCTCAATGGCTGGTGCTCTGAAAGCGCCGCTATACAAAGCCTTAAAGTGAAACTTGTTGTATTTCTTTGTGATCCCAATCCTTGGAACAAAAGCTTCGCCATAAGCATTGTGTTTATCATAACGCGCTCCCACAATAAAATTAACAACGCGTGTTTTAATTAATCCTTGTGCGAAAAAAGTATAATTAAAATAACTCACATGTTGTGTTCTGTTCGCAAAAAAACTACTGTCGGTATAATCCGTTGCTTTGTCCTGATAAGTCTCTGTTCCAAAAACAAAATTAATATGCCTGTTAATGTTCCACGAGGCTGTTAAATTTCCGGTGGCACGATTGGCGTTTCGGTTGTACGCTGTTTTCTGATCATAGCTTGGGCTTAACCAAGGAGTTTGCGTTTTATAATTAACGCGTGGCGTAAGCGTAAATTTTTCGCTTATTTGTATTGGATATTTAAGTTCGTAAAATATGGAGTTGAAACTTTCTATAACGGCTCCTGATTTAATAACATTACCATATCCATCTCCAACTTTTGTGTCATAAAAATCACCAATACAACGAAAACTTAATCCCTTATATGCAAACGCAGCATTAAAATATTTTGGATTCAAACTTGAATTGCCGGTCATGTTATAACTTGTATCTGCAAAATCGGTGTATGTTTGATCGCTTCTTTGTCCCTGACCGATCATACCTGAAAGACTAAACGCAAAATCCCCGTTCTTCTTTCCTATAGAAATATTTGCGTTCCTTCTTCCGTAATCTTTTTCCATCTGACCATATGTTCCGGAAATAGTTAATCCGTTAATGTCTTCTGCCTGACGTGTGATGATGTTGATAACACCATATTCTGCGAAACCACCGTAAATGGCAGAACCAGGACCTCTTATCACTTCAATTTTTTTGATCTGTTCTATTGGATAATGATTTCCGAATTGAGTTGTTGCAAACAAGATCTCATTCATTTCTTGCCCATCGAGTAAAACCAGAACCTTTCCTTCGTGCGCCCAGTTTCCGCGCACACCAATACCAACCTGGCCTTCCACATCGACACCAAAATCAATGCCCGGCACAAGTCTTAATACATCAATAAGGTCGCGTGCGCCGGAATTTTTAATTTCTTCTTCTGTTATTAAACTAACGATGCTTGGTGATTCGCGGACATTAAGCGGTTTTTTAGAAGCAACTGAGATAAGCGAATTGATCAGTTTTTCGAGTTCGCTTGGCACGCCATGGGCTTTCAGTTTTAAAAGCTGATCTAAAGACATGTCGTAATAATCAAGCGTATCTTTTTTTACTGCAACAGTGTCGGTTTGCGCAAAAGTAAGATTTGCATTTGTAAACCATAAAACAGTTGCATAAAAGAAAACCCTTATTCTATTCATGAACGGAAAGATATAAAAAATAATTGTTATTCGAAAAGAAGGCTGTTTTATCCTCAAACTGCATTATTAGCATAAAAATAATATATTTGTATAGGGCTGTTTTTTTCATTTCTCTTGAAGCGGCCATGAAATGAAGCTTGGATTTTTAAATACGGGATTTCCTAAAATAACCTTGGCTTTTGTGCTGATCATTTTCATTGTGGTTGCGAATGTGGTATTCAATTATTTCATCATTCAAAAAAACAAAGCTACGATCGCGGAAATGACTGAGGTGATCAATCCTTATGTAGAGGCACTTGAAGAATTTAACCTGGTGATCAACGAATCTAAAATGTATGCTACCAATTGGGTCTATCTTCAAAACAATTTTGATGATAAAAAAAGTTTGGATAACCTTATCTCGTTTCGTTATCCTCAGGTTAAGAAGAAACTCGATGTTTACTTGCTTCGGCTCGACACAAAAGTTGGCACCGATAGTTTAATAAGTGTTTTTCAAAAATTTCAGGAATTGATCCGTGTTGAGAAGAACATCATGAAAACGCTTGCTTCTTTTGATGATTATGAGAACGCTAAGAAAAAATTTGAGTGCGAAGATCTTGTTGAAAGTGAAATACTGCCAAAAAGCCAGATCATAGTAAAACAACTTGGAAGGATCATTTATAATAACCGTAAAGAAGCGCTTCGCATGAAAACCGAGATACAGGAAGACTCGGAAAGAATGATGAAAATAATGTTATCGGCCTCAATAGGGCTTTTGATCTTTATATTTATTTCGCTTTCCATTATCTCTAATGGAATTCGCAGGCCGGTTCTTAAAATGAAAGAGATCATTCAACAGCTTGCAAAAGGAGAATTACCGAAAGAAAAAATGGATCTACAAAAAAATGCCGTTGGAGATATGGCGCATTCGGTAAACGCACTCTCCGATAGTTTTGCGCAAACTTCCGCTTTTGCTAATGAGATAGGAAATGGGAATTTACATGCGAATTACACTAAATTAAGCGAGAATGATCAGCTTGGGAATGCTCTTATAAACATGCGAGAGAGTTTGAACAACTACTCACAAAACATGGAAATGCAAGTGAGCGAAAGAACTAAAGAAGTAATTGAAAAAAGCGCTAAACTCGAATTTGCCTATCGCGAAATTCGTGATAGTATTAATTACGCAAAACGCATTCAGGAATCTATTCTTCCTGCAGACGACATGATCACTCAGGTTTTTGAAAATTCATTCATTTTCTATAAACCAAAAGATGTGGTGTGTGGTGATTTTTACTGGTTCTCTCATAAAGATGATGAAGCAATAATAGCTGCGTTAGATTGTACGGGCCATGGCGTTCCCGGTGCATTCATGACGGTAATAGGAAATTCTCTTTTAAATCAGATCGTTAATTTTTCGGGAGTTACAGATCCGGGCAGAATATTATCACAGCTCGATAAAAAACTGCACGAAACATTAAAACAGCACGGCAATATTGTTACTAATGATGGGATGGATGCTGCCGTGTGCAGATACAGAATAAAAAAACGTGAGATCACTTTTTCAGGCGCAAAACGCCCGCTTTATATGTTCAAGCA
>JANYIQ010000091.1 GCA_025362575.1 Bacteroidia bacterium | reverse complement strand
GTTCTGAAATACATTGGAAATTCCATATAATACAAATCATAAGTCCGTTTAGTATGTTCAGTCTGGTTAATATAAGTAGCAGTAACATCAGACCTATATCCTCTTTTAGTAAAGTCTATGCCAATAACAATTGACATATTTTTTAATCTTCCGTATTTACGTTCATAATCAGCCCCCAAATAAAAAAAATTAATGTTATTAGCTTGGTCTGTAATGTGGGAATCAAAACGCGAATATGATTGCGCAGATTGCGAAACTCCTAACTTTAGGTTTAGTCCTTGCAATTTAATCTGACTTTGAAGATTAAATAAAAAGAGAAAGGAAATTGCAAATAGTAGATAGCGCATTTTAATAAAAAAAGCGGCTATGTAACCGCTTTAAATTTAAGATATAAGTATAGACTTAAGGCATTGTAAAACTTGTTACAGTACTTCCAGCAATGTTAACAGCATTATATACTTGCTTGCCAGTTAATGTATCAGCATAATTTGAAGATGTAAAGCCATTTACAGAAATCGGATAAAGTCTCAAATAAACAACCTGACCAGAAGTAAAACCATTTGAACTAAATAATGCTTGTGTTAAGGGCAACGTATAAGTTGTTACACCAGCATTTATAAAGCCGTTCGTGCTAAATCTAAAATGCTGTGGGGTGTTATCTATGGTTGGATTATCGTTTGCATAAATAGCAATTTTCCTTTGTGCCGTATAAGAAGCGTTAACGTTATACCCTAAGTTAACATTAACTCCAGATGGAATTGCGCCTGCGAAAGTAATTGTAAAGGTGGGGCTTTGACTTATGTTAACCATTGGAGAATAAAGTGTGCCGTTACCAGAAAATGACTGACCGATTAAACCACCAGTTGCATAATTATTGGAGGTATAAAATAAATTATATTCTCCCGTACTTACATTCTTTAAAGTGTATTTTCCGGTAGTATCAGGTTTTGCCTTAATTGTTGAACCAAAAATACTAACAACTAAACTTGTATCGGCTTTCTGCTTATTACCATATTGATCATAAAAAGTCAAAAAGCCTGTAATATTCCCTTTAGGAATTGAGCTGTTTTGTCCAGGAACTCCTTGTGGGCCTTCTGGACCTGTAGTTGCATTTTTTTTACACGCAACGCAAGCGATCAGACTAATAGTTAAAATTTTTATTGTTGTTTTCATTGGGTTTTGTCATTATTAGTTTTTAATTTTTTAAAATTATATCTCACTCCGAACATAAATAAATTTTGAATACCTACTTCACCCATAAACTGTTTGTTTTGGTTAAAAAAACCTCGCCTAACATTTGCTTCAATCGTAAATCTACTTGTTATATCTTTCGACAGTCCCAAGCATAATTGTAAGTCATAACCTCTTAAATAATTATAACCATAAGTTTTTGAAATGCTCGATTGTGCACTTTGTAAATCAGAATTATAACTATGAAAAAAGTCGTAATGATTGTAAAATAAAAATGCTGGCGCGACACCGTAACTCAAATTTATTACCTTGCCAATGCTGGTACGAATGATAATTGGAAGTTCAGCATAATAAAGGCTATACATCCATTTATAATGAATTGAAGTGTTTATGGCATCATGGTAATTGTAAATTACATCCGCTCTATATCCTTTTTTTGTAAAATCTAAACCAAAAATAACAGTAGAATTTTTCATGTACTTAAATCGTTTTTCGTAATCAACCCCCAAGTAAAAAAAATCAATATCATGTCGGTAATAAGCTACAGGCTCAAACATTCCTGCGCTTTGAGCAGACAAACTATAACCCGCCTTAAAACTAAAACCATCTGTTTTGATTTGGGAATAAAAATAATTTCCAAAAGAAACAAATAAAAGTGTCAAAAAAATATTTCTTTTATTGCAGTTCTCCATTATAATCAACTCCATTACAAGTTACTGTTATATGCGGGTCTCCAATTATTGAAATGTGCATTGGATTATTATTGACATCGGTGTCATCACCATTTGCAACTGCATTCGATCCGCACGTGAAACCTAAAATATAACAAGCGTCTTCTTTTAAACAGTCTGACATACAAGTAGGAACATTATGAAATTTAGCCTCTAATTTACAATGCCAATTATAGCATAAATCAACAGTAGAAGTTAAACCAAGAGCACAGCCGTCTCCCCATACAATCGTGAAAGTTTTGGAAAAACTACCTCCCAGAAATTTTCTGGCACAGCTACGATTGCTTCCGCATTGTGTTATTGAGGGAGCTTTACAGTCGCAATTAGTATCAATGTCGTTTGGTTTCATGGCTTTATTAGGAATATCCTGATAAACTTCCTTTACCTCAGTTTTTCTGCAATTTGTAATAAACAATGTTAGAGAAACAATTAGTAGCGCTCCAAGCAATGCGACCCTTGATTTTTTATGTTTTATGTTTTTCATAGTATTGTTGTTATAAAGTTAATAATTTATTTTTTAAAAAGAAAGTGCTCTTTTGCTTCATAAATATAGGGTTTTATTGGTTAATATATGTTTTGAGTGTAATGAAAATTTATTTGTTTTCGTATTCCATTGGTCACATGATGATAACTTTTGTTTCTAAATGCCTTACAATATCTTCCACTTTTATCCCGCTGAAATTCAGAATTTCTGAAACCAACTCCTCTCCCCATAGCTCTTGGGCCAGCCTGTTATGGCATTGTTCTGCACATTCCATAATAAACTGATCCGCATCTGCATCATCTTTCAAGTATATTTCTGCGACTCTACCGTATAGACCGCCTTTGGCTTTAATGCCATTTAAAATGGTTTTTCTTTTCATTTAATAATGCCCGAAAAGTCGGGCGTGCTACTAAATCCCAGTATTCAGGAACCTCCCAGCCCCTTAACCCCAGAATAAAGCACACGCCCTTACGGGCATCTGCTGAATTCATCGGGGTTGTAGGTACAAATTGGGAGGTTTTGAATACTACCGATTACAACAAACGCAATATTTTATCTATTCATTTATCCTTTTTCTATATCAAATGTAGGAAAATTGTGTAATAAAAACACCGATTATGTGAAATATTATAACCGTTACCATGAATTATTAATACAGGCTTTAGTTTCACCTTTGACTTATGATTGTTCACATTGGGAATAAAATAAAGGCTATCGTGACTAAAAAGGGGATGACGGTCAGTGAATTTGGCCGCCGGATCAATAAGTCAAGAGAAAACGTTTATAGTATTTTTAAAAGAAAAAGTATTGATACCGCATTGTTGTCCACAATTTCAAAAGTTTTAGACCATGATTTTTTTCAATACTATACATCTCTTACTATCCAAGTCCAGAAATTGATTGACGAAAACCAGACCCTAAAGGAAATTATAAAGCTTCGCAAGGTAAAAGCAAAATAATTTATGATTTTAATAACCCCTGCGTTTTTTATAAATTAAAAAGTTAGCTCTTTCCTACTTTGACTTTTGCTTCAAAAACTCGTTTAAGATCTTCACTTTTTCAAAAACATAATCTTTTTTAATTGAACTGAGTTTGGGGTTATTGAGTTCCTTTTTAAGATTCGTTATTATTTTTTCTATCTTGAACTGTGAATTCATTGCTCCTAAAATACCAAATATTTAACAAAATAAATCTCTGACTTTACGGTTTAATCAATAGCTTTTAGCTTAAAGCTTAACTTCCGGTGTCAAAAATAATTGCATTGATATTCAATAAGATGCAAGTTTTAAGAAACTATAATTGAAACTTTTATTGAATTTTTACAAAATACGTCTACCTTCGTTTAACAATACTTCAAAAAAGCACTAAAAATGGATACCTCAGAAAAACTCAACCCGCAAATGATTACAATAGCCCGCGAATCGCGCGGCATGGTTCATTTAGAATTGGGCGAGAAATTAGGCATTTCTAAAAGTGGTGCATGGAGGCTTGAACAGGAAGATATAAAGCCCAGCAATGAAATTTTAAAAGGTCTTACCAAATTCTTAAACTACCCAGAAAGCTTCTTTTACCAGAAAGGAGAAGTATTGCCCCTATTTTTAAGTTACCGTATGCGTAACGTAGTCGCGGCAAAACTGATCTCGCAGATCGAGGCGAATATAAACATATACCGTTTGAACTTAGAACAGCTTTTATCTGCTATTAATTATGAAGATATTAAACTGCCGGTATTGGATGTAAAAAAATACGGAAGCCCGCAGGAGTGCGCCAAGCAATTACGCAAGTTGTGGAAAATTGAAAGGGGTGCTATAAAAAACTTGAGCGAAACCTTAGAAGAAAATAAAGTCCTTCTTATTAATTTTGATTTTGGAACTGAGCGCGTGGACGGAAGGTGTACAATTGCATTGGATAAATTTCCAATCATAGTTACGAATCGCGCATTATTAGGAGATCGGCAGCGATTTACGCTCGCATACGAGCTTGGGCATTTAGTAATGCACCTGCACACGAACCCTGAATATGAAAGAGACCTTTCACACGAAGCTAATTTATTCGCTGCTGAACTGTTAATGCCGGAAAACGATATTAAAAAAGACTTACTTGATCTTAGCTTACCAAAATTAGGAGATCTAAAAAAGAAATGGCGCGTATCTATGCAAGCCTTAGTATATCGCGCAAACGATCTGGACATAATATCCGATAACAATAAACGTTATTTATTGCAGCAATTCAATCAGCAAAATATTCGCAGGCGTGAACCAAAAGAATTAGACATAGCAACTGAGCAACATAAATTAGTAAGAGATTTAATAACACAGTACCGAAGCAAACAAAAATTAAGTGTTCAACAAATCGCATCCTTTTTTCATTTGGAACAGGAGGATTTTTTAAACCGATACAATTGATTTTTACGAGAAAGATAATATAAAAAAGAAAGAAAGATGAGTACAACAATTTTAAAAATCGAGGTAAAGCCTTACACCAACAAGGATTTGGGAAAATTATACAACATGACTTCCCGCACTTTACGCCGCAACATCGTTGGTATAAAAGAAAAATTAGGAGATCGCCGAGGGCATTTCTGGAACATTAAACAAGTAGAAATGATAATGGCTCAGATCGGCAGGCCGTATGAGATCATCGAAAGGGAAACCGACGAAGAATCAAACGAAAAAAAGAAGACGGGCTAATTTAAAGAAAGTTAAAAAAAAATTAAGAACGCATAAATCCGTTTTTCTTTAAAATAGAGGATGCCATCATGGAACGATAGCCCCCGGCACAATGCACAAAGTAATGAGCATTTTTATCCAGCATTTTTATTTCTTTTTCCAAATCGCCCAATGCAATAAGCTTCGCATTTTCAATAATGCCTGTATTCCATTCGCCCGGATTACGCACATCTATAATGTTATCCAACTGATATGTTTTTGCAAATTCATCGGCATTAACGCTGTCTGTTATTTCCACTTTTTTACCTTCTTTTTTCCAGGCACTCATTCCGCCCTGTAAGTATCCTTTCACATTTTCATACCCTACACGAGCCAACCGCAACACCGCTTCTGTTTCTTTGTCTTCGCTGGTAATT
>JANYIQ010000086.1 GCA_025362575.1 Bacteroidia bacterium | reverse complement strand
TGAACAGAAGTATTTATTTACTTATTTTTACATATTTATCGGTAAAAGGGATTGAGTATCTGGCAATAGAATCTAAAATTTTGGTGAAAGGTTATGAAGAAGTTAAAGTGGGGGGTTCAAGAGACTTTGTTAATGCTGTTTCCTGTAAACTTTTAGCTGTTGGGTTGACAGATACTTTAAGGGGAAGTCATTTGCTTATTGAAAGGACATTTCCTTTAGTTTATGAGGAAGTGTGTGCCAATAAAATTACTGACGGCATTTGGAAAATAATATCGAAGGAATATGCAATTCATGACGATGATGGTCTTTTTTCAATACTTAATCCATTTGAAAAGAAAAAGAAGAGATTTGAAGTTTCATATTGGGATGTAGCGAGGCATCTTATAATTAAAGTTGTTAATAGCTATATAAAATATTCATGGCCTTTGCAATCCTTTATGGCTTCATTACAGGGTAAAAAAGAGTTTAGGGAAAGCATACAGTATTGTATCACCTTTGAAAAGGGTATTCGTTTATTAAATAGACTTTTTAGTGAGATAGAACGCGGCAACCTAAAGATCAACTTGGAACAAAAACAAATTATGAAAAAATTATTTGACTCTTGAAATTATGAGTGATACGCCAAAGGAAGTTTTAAAGTCTATAAAATTAACTGTGACTTATGATTCAAGCCGGGGCAAAGGCTTGAACGATTTTAATAATTTACACGAACTGAAGCAATGGCTGGATAAACATCCGGTTTTTGCGGAAGCATTAGGATATACAAAGAAAAAGTAAAGCCAAGAGTATTAAATTATGTCAAATTGGAAACATAAGATTTCGCGGTTTTTCATTTCAATTGCACTTGGAATAAGACCTATCAATGGTATATACTTCATTCTTACGATTGGTTTTTTAGCTATTTTCATCATTCCTGCATTATTTACAATTAAAACATTCTTGCCATCATTTAAAGAAACTGGTCAGATTGGAGACACAATTAATGGAATAGCGGGGCCATTCATAGCGTTAACGGCGGCAATATTGACTTACTTGGCATTTTATATGCAGTATAAGGCAAATCGAATCCAAATAAGGCAATTTAAAGAACAAAAAAAACAATTTGAAAAGCAATTGACAGAGGAAAAAAGTCAGTTTGAAAAGCAATTAACGGAGGAAAAGAGTCGATTTTCAATTCAACTTGATATACAAGCTAAAACTGAAAAGAAGGCGCGATTTGAAAATAAATACTTTGAACTTGTTAGGTTTCATAGAGCAAACATGGAAGAAATGAATATCGGAGACAAAGTATTTGCTCGTAAATGCTTTATACGAATGTATTATGAATTCAAGTTTTGTTTTGATACAAGTTTTGAATATTGTAATCAATTGCCGGATTCAATAGCAAAAGATTTAATTGATTTAACTGCCTTTTCATACAAGATTTTCTTTTTCGGCATTGGAGAATTATCCGAAAGCCAATACAATTTTAATGAGTCGGAAAAAGCACTTTTTAAATTGGTAAAAGTGGTTTTAAAAAAAATTCAGTCACAATACGAAGAAAAGATCACTACAAAGGATAGAAGCTATCCTTATGACCTTGCTGAATTAATAGGCAATAAACCTATGAACTTTGAAGGTTATTATTATCCTTTTGATGGTCATGTATCAAGATTAGCCCATTATTACCGCCATTTGTTTCACACAGTAAAATTTGTTGTTAAACAAGATGAAAAATTAATTCTCTATGATGAAAAATTAGATTATTTACAAACCATACGAGCCCAATTATCAAATCACGAACAGGTAATGTTATACTACAATGCAATTTCAGGTTTAGGAGAAGCTTGGTTTAAAAATGAATATTTTACGAAATACAAAATGATCCATAATTTGTCCTTTGCACTAACTAATTTTGGATTAAAACCACATGAACATCCAGAAATTCAAAAAGGAATAAAATTTTGGGAAGAAAAGGGTGGTCAGTTATTCGAGCAGGATGAAGACTGACATTGGAGCTGTTCTACGGCTATTTCGCAATATCCTGAAAGTCAAGTATCTTTTGTAAATCTTCTAAAAATTGGTTAGACATTTCTCCCCCGCTGCCCGCTTAATATAATCGTAAATACTTAATATTAAAGTATTTACGTTTTTTATTTTCAATTTAGTCCACCATTAGTCCATTGTTGATAAAATTATTCTCAATAGACAATATTTATCAAACTCTATTCTTAATTTAATTTCTATGCGTGTATATACTACAATAATTTTAATTCTGAGTTTTGTTAGCGCAAGAAGCCAGAGTGCGCAGATAGGTGTTGGTGTGGTAGATTTAAATACAGCACACCAAATTTTGAAATCCCCAGACACCACAAATATCGGTAAAACAAAAAGCACTTTAAATTTTAAACCTGTATTGACATTTAATTTCTTTAATAAAAAAAATATAGATTATAGCTTGCAAGGAGGTTACTTTCACGAAAGGTATATTAATACAACAAAATCAACAGCGATTGATAAATCTATTGTTGTTCATCAAATCAATAAAACAAACAGAAATTCCGTTTATGTGAAGCTGGGCGTTGGAAGGCGAGTTGATTATAAAAAATTTTATTTAAGTTACGGTCTTCAAGTACCTTTGATGGTCAACTTTTATAACTACACTGCCAATACAAGTGTATCGCAAGATAGCATTGGCAATTTTATTCAATCAATTACCACTACAAATAATTTACCAAATTCATACTCTGCTGGTTTATTATTAAACGTTGGCTCCTTTTATAAATTATGGAAGAATTTATATGTAGGCGGTGAATTTCAATACGGGCTTTATTACGCACTGCAATACGGGAAAAGAACTTTTACTCAAAGTAATGCGTATAGTTCAAGCCCAAGCATATGCATTTCGCAAGTTTTAAACTATAATAATTCTTCATTCCAACTTGTTGTAATTCCAACCATACATATTCGATATACCCTTCTTAATAAAAAAGGTGAGGATGCCAAGCCTGTAAAAGAATAGAAAATTTAATTTCCCAAAATCGCTCATTTCTTCCAGCCTTTTTTTATAGGTACTTGATTTTTGAAATGCTGGTAATCCTGAATTAGCCTATCCAACAGTTCCAGTTCTGCTTTCTTAAACCGTTCCCAACACTGTTTTTTATAGTATTCATCAGCACTTTGCTCACTAATAACCAACGAACGATCTGAAGGAACTGAAAATGATATTGGAGCAGTGTATATTAAAAGTGAATTTGACCAGAATAAGCTTAAAAGCTAATTCTTATTTACTTTAGAAATTCTTTCACATCAACTTCAAGAGCGACCGCCACTTTGTAAAGCGTTTTAAAAGTTACGTTGTTGCGGCCTTTTAAGATAGGAATTAGGTTGCTTTTTTCAACCTCACAACGCAAAGCCAGTTCATTAATGGTGATACCCCTTTTCTTGCGAAATTGGTTAATATTGGCTCCGATTTTGGCTAAGTACTCTTTTTCTGTCATGCCACCTAACGTCTATTAGAGTAAACGAACATATATTCCTGCAGGATTATTTTTACTTTGTACGAAAAATTTGATTCTTGCCATTGTCTAATAATTAATATCTTAAATCAAAGATATTGAATGTTAGTCCACAGTTAGTCCAAAATGTTTCAACTTGGTTAGATTTTGTGGTTTTGAATTATTGAAGGATATAGCGAAATTTAACAATTAAGATATTGATAATCAGTGTTTATAGAAGATTGAAAGAGATTGAGGTAAATTGAAGCAAATTGACATAAAGCAGTCCCTCTCTCTCCGCTGTAACCTATCCAAACAAAACAACTGCCCGTAAATCTTATTAGGATTGCGGGCTTTTGATTTAAAATAGTAGGTGGTTAATTCGGTGGTTCAAAAAAATCACACCGTTTGAAACCCAAGAGTAGCAATAGATTCATAGGAGTGCAGGGATCTAAGTTAGTTAATCCCTCTCTCTCCGAGGATAAATTGAATAAAGTCCCGCTTTTTAGCGGGACTTTATTATCTTACCATCAATATTATCGGATTATTTTCCTTTATCTGTTTCTTTATTTTTTTTATCTGCTTCTTCCTGTTTTTTTACTTCAGCCTTTTTTATCTCCTCAGTTTTTTTAGCTACCTTTTTATCAGCTCTTTTTTGTTCTTCGTTTTTCTTTTCAACTTTTCGCTCTGCTTTTCTAAGGTCTTCCGCCTTTTCCGCGGTTTGGTCTTTCGATCTGTTTAGCTCTTCAGTTCTTTTATCAGCTTTATCCTGAGCCTTCAAGGTTTCTTTTGATACCTCATCGGCTTTCTTTTGAGAGCTTTTTAATTCCTCAGTTCTTTTTTCTTCTTTTTTCTCTTCCTTAGCTTTTTGTTTATTTTCTTTTTCCTGTTTAGCGAGTTCATTTTCTTGCTTAGCGATCTCATTTTTTAATGAATCTGTCTTCTGCGCAAACACTGAACCTGACATTATTAATCCGCTTAGAAAAGTGGTTAGTAATACTTTTTGAATTTTCATACGATCTGATTAATTTGAAGAAGAATTTCTTCAATGATACAAAGATGCATGTTATTGTTTATGTCAATATTACATAAAAGTGAAAACAACTTACATTATTCACACGTTTGAAAAATACTGTTTAGGAGAAAGAAATAGGAATTAATTCTTCACGAACTTACCGCTGATCGTTTTTTGTTCGCTGCTTATGATGATGAAATATAATCCGGCATTAAGATCAGAAACATCTATGGAGTTCTCAATATTTTCAATTGCTATTTCTTTAATGGTTCTTCCGATCTGATCCATTATTTTTATCCTCGTGTTCTTGCTATAATGCTGTACCGATACATTTAAAACATCATTCACAGGCTGAGGAAACACCTGATAACTCAGTTCCCCTCTGGTTTTGCAAAAATCAACTGTAATTAATTCTGAGTAAGTTATGCTGCCATCAAAATCAGTTTGTTTAATTCTGTAATAGGCTTGTTTTTGTGGTTGTTTTGAATCAGTAAATGTATAATCCATTCTACGATTACTGTTACCAGCACCTTTCACGTTTCCTAAATGAATAAAATTAAAAGCATCTTCTGAACGTTCAACGGAAAAGTAATCGTTGTTTTTTTCAGTCATTGTGCTCCAGTTTAAAACAATTTCATCTTCTCGGCATTCTCCACTGAATTTATAAAGCTCAATAGGTAAAACAAGCGGACAGCCTAAACAAAAATTATCTACGAAGGTCCAAAGTGGTGCGCCGGTTGTGCTTACACTAACATGCTGACCATTATTAGGCGCAACAAAAGTAAAACTGCGTAAACTCCATGGCCCGTTCAATGGCGTAGGTGCTGTGTAAACATTTGTACCCACGGCGCCTGCAACCGTTGAAATACCGATCATAATTGGAACTCCTGGAGGATAATTAGGATCGCCACGGTCGTAAAAGCGCATGGTATAGGTTGTGGTGGCCACTAAAGGTGCAGAAAGCATCATGGTAAAAGCATCTGAGTTTCCGGCATTGGTGGCTAAAGAAACCATCCAGCTTCCGTTTTGCGGCGTACCATATGGGCAAGTATTGTTCATAATATCAAGCTGATTGGAAACGCCATAACCGGTTGAATTCGCCATTTTTGAAGTAAAGGTGGCGTTTGCCATGTTGTAATCACAGGGCAGTGCGGTATTGGTCTCAAAACTGCCGTTCAAAAAAACCTGAGCATTTATTTTAGTTCCGCACAATACTGCAGAAATAAGAAAAATAAAATGAATTCGTTTTTTAAACATTTTTTGAAATTTCACAAATTAAAGGTAATAAAAAAACCCGGTTTTAGGCCGGGCTTTTATCAATAGGTTTGAGATGCTTGTTTATTTAACACTTGCGGTCTTTTCTTTATGCTTTATGATCTGCGTTTTTACCGCATCACAGGCTGTATCTACAGCTTCTTCAAAACTATGGCATTGTTTTTTTGCAAATAGTTCCTGTCCGGGTGCATGCATTTTAATTTCGGCAATTTTATTATTGTTATTATCTCCTTTATCGATTCGCAGGGTTACGTCGCAACTAATAAGCGCTTCGTGAAATGTTTTGAGTTTGGCAGTTTTCTCTTCAATAAAAGAAACTAATTTTTTGTCGGCATCAAAGTGCACGGATTGGATCTTTGTTTTCATAACTCGATAATTTTAAGTTTATAATGTGTTATGGTATACCCAAATTATTTTGTTTAGTAGAGAGAGGAAATTTGGGTATTTCATGGCTTTCTATTTTAAATTTATTTACTCACCCGACCGAGGATGAGCCTGTTTATATGTTTTCTTTAATTTTTCGATGGTATTGTGTGTGTAAATTTGTGTGGCCGAAAGATTAGAATGACCAAGCAATTCTTTAACGGCATTGATGTCTGCTCCGTTATTCAGTAAATGTGTGGCAAAGGTGTGTCGTAAAACGTGCGGACTTTTCTTACCGAGTGTAGTTACAGTTCCCAGATAATGAGTAACAACTTTATAAACTTCCGACTCTTTCAACGCTTTGGCTTTTTTGTTTACAAACAAAACAGGATTCTCTAAACCCTCTTTCTTTTTTACTTCAAAATAGGTCTCAAGGTTACGTTTTAAGCCTAAAGAAATGGGTATAATTCGCTCTTTATTGCGCTTGCCCAGAACCTTAATACTAAGGTTGTATAAATCAACATCTTGCTCTTTTAAGCCAATTAATTCGGCTCTTCTGATTCCGGTTTGATAAAACATATCCAGTATTAAACGGTCTCTTATTCCTACAAACCCGGCTTCAAACTCAATTTCATCAAAAAGCTTATCCATTTGCCCCTCATCTATAAAAACCGGCAAGCGTTTTGGCGTTTTTGGTCCCTGAATTTTTTGAAGTGGATTAACACTTATGTGCTTGTTTTTAAGAAGGTATTTGTAATACGATTTAAGGCTCGATAATTTGCGGTTAACGCTTCGCGCGGCAATACCGTTATCAATCAATTGAGCCACCCAGCTTCGTACTTGAAGGT
>JANYIQ010000085.1 GCA_025362575.1 Bacteroidia bacterium | reverse complement strand
TCACGAACATCTTTGCTTTTGATGTTTACGATCTTCACAGCTGTACGGTCTTCTAAAAACGCCACCTCCGTTCCATCCGGTGAATATTTAGGCTGAAACGATTCTTTATTCGTTTTTACCAAAGCCTCTTCTTTTAAAAGCGTTGAATTAAAAAATTGCTTTTCTTCGCTGCGTGCTAAAGTAGTTTGATAAATGCCCCAAATATTTTCGCGTTCTGCGGCATAAACCAACGAATGTCCGTCGGGACTAAAACTCACCGAACGTTCTTGTGAAGGCGTATTAGTAATGCGTTTGGTGGTTCCTCCTTCAATGGAAGTAACAAAGATCTCGCCGCGAATAACAAAAGCTACTTCCTTACCTCCCGGTGAAACGGCCATTTCGCTGGCACCATTACTTTTTACCATATTCTGTTGCGTGTTGTAGCGCTCATCGGTTGTAATGGTAATATTTACTTTTTTTGCATCGGCACCAATTTGCATGGTATAAATTTCTCCATCAAAACCAAAGCACATTAAACCATCGGTAGAAGAACTTAAAAAACGAACCGGATTTTTTTCATATTTGGTAACTTGCGTTTTATTAGCCGCATCTTTCAAATTAAATTTCCAGATATTATAAGTTCCGCTTTTTTCAGACAGATAATACACATCATCGTTCTTTTGCATAACAGGATTCCTGTCTTCACCCTCAAAATCAGTTAACTTAGTATAATTATCCGTTGTTTTGTCCCACATCCATACATCGCGTGTAATTGATGAAACGTGGTGTTTACGAAAAGGATCTTCTCCGCCTTTTTTATCATGATACAAAAATTTGGTTCCGCTTGCATCGATCTTCACATCTTCCATTGGCCACGATACCACCATGGTTTCTTTACCACCTGCAATAGGCACTGCGTATAACTCCGGCAAACGTCCGCTCGGAAAAACAACAGAAGTGTTTACGTCAACACGTGCTGCCCCATAATATACCTGTGAGCCATCAGGAGAAAAACAAAATGGATAATCGCCACTTGAATAATAAGTTAAACGCTTGGCAGGACCGCCAATTGAAGGCATCACATAAACATCATAATTTCCATAACGATCAGATGCAAATGCGATCCATTTACCGTCTGGCGACCATACCGGCATAAAATCGTGACCTTCACTAAGGGTTAATGCAATGGCTTCTCCGCCGCTTGCGTTTACTTTATAGAGATCGCCTTTATACGAAAATGCAATTTGTTTTCCATCGGGTGAGATAGAAGGATAACGCATCCACAAAGGCGCATTAGAAGTTTGAGAAAATGTGATGATAGATAAAAAAGAAAAAATAAACAACAGATGTTTCATAGTTAGGGTATTAGTTCTTTGAAAATACTATTTATTTATGATAAGGCAAACTATTGGTAAGAATTAGTTTTTGCCCCGGAGCGGGCAAAAGATTAATAACAAAACATATTCAATAAATCATGGCTGCAGAGTAGCAAAACATTTTACTCCAATGTTTTGCTTCTCCGGAGCAATGAAAAATCTGAATTTTATCTATTAATACTATTTGGTTCCTAATGGAACCATCCTAAATCTACAATCCCCTCTCTTTATCGAGATAAGATTGCACCACATCAATGGCATTATCAATTACATCGCTTAATGCAGTTACAAAGGTTCCGGGTTTTGCCATATCTAAGGCGTGCTTCAGGGCTTCTACTTCTTTCGGGATGTATTCGTAAGATTGTTTAGGATTTACTTCATGAATTCCTTCCACCAGTAATTTCACGATATCATCGGCTTCGCGGCCACGTAAAAATTTATCCTGACGAATAATGATATGATCGAACATTTGTGCTGAAATTCTCCCCATGTCACGTATATCATCATCTCTCCTGTCGCCGGTACCGGTTATGATACCGATCTTATAAGGCGATTCGATCGTTGATAAAAATTCTTTTATCCCTTTGAATCCGTCTGCATTATGTGCAAAATCGATCAGCACTTTATATTCTTTGAAATCGAAAATATTCATTCGTCCAGGGGTTTGAGATGCCGATGGAATGAAGGTTTCCAGATTCATTCTTATATCTTCAATAGTAAATCCATAAACATAAGAAGCTAAGGTTGCTGCAAGCACATTGCAGATCATAAAGGTTACTCTTCCGCCAAAGGTTAATGGTATAGTAGTTACTTTTGCTACTCTGAATTTCCAATCACCTTTTTTAATGGTAATAAATCCGTTCTCGTATATGGCAGCAATGCCTCCTTTTTTACAATGTTCTTTTATGATCGGATTATTTTCATCCAAACTGAAATAAGCTACATTGCAATCAACAGTTGATGCAATTCCCGCGCAATGCGTGTTATCGGCATTCAACACCACATAACCATCGCGTTTCACGCTTTTAGCAACAACGCCTTTTACGTTGGCCATTTCTTTCAGGGTATTGATATCCATTAAGCCCATGTGGTCTTCCTGAATATTGGTCACTACCGCTACATCACATCTGCCAAAGCCCAAGCCCGAACGTAAAATTCCTCCACGCGCTGTTTCCAGTACTGCAAATTCAACAGTTGGATCTTTCAAAATAAATTCAGCGCTTACCGGTCCGGTTGTATCACCTTTGGTAAGCATCGAGTTTTGTACATAAATTCCATCAGAGGTTGTAAAACCAACCCTGTATCCGTTATTTTTTACAATGTGTGCAATTAAGCGCGTCGTAGTGGTCTTACCGTTAGTTCCTGTAACGGCAATGATGGGAATGCGGCAGCTTTTTCCGGGAGGATAAAGCATATCAATGACCGGCGCAGCTACGTTGCGCGGCAAACCTTTGGCAGGCGCCAAATGCATTCTGAAACCCGGCGCAGCATTTACTTCTAAAACAACACCGCCTGTAACTTGCAAAGGCTCACTTAAATTTTGAGCCATGATGTCGATACCACAAATATCCAAACCAATTACACGCGAAATTCTTTCGCAAATAAAAATGTTATTCGGATGCATGATGTCCGTAACATCGGTAGAAGTACCACCAGTGCTTAAATTAGCAGTGCCCTTTAAATAACACAATTCATCTTTTTTCAGAACTGTATCCAAAGTATAATTCGATTTCGCAAGTTGTTCGAGTGTTTCGCGATCAATGCTTATCTCGGTCAAAACATTTTCGTGGCCGTAACCACGTCTTGGATCTTTATTTTCTTTTTCAATTAATTGTTGAATGGTTGATTTGCCATCACCAATAACATGCGCTGGTTCTCGTAAGGCTGCTGCAATAAAACGGTGATTAATTACAAGCACACGAAAGTCGTAACCGGTAATGAATTTTTCAATTATTATTTTTCGTGAATATTTTTTAGCGTGATCAAAAGCTGCTTTTGCTTCTTCCAGAGTTTTTACATTTATTGAAGCGCCTTTTCCATGATTACCATCCAAAGGTTTAAACACCAACGGAAATCCAATATCTTTGATCGCATATTCAAGATCAGCAGGATCAGAAATGCAGGTTCCTTTTGCAACAGGAATAGCCGCATCGATCAGCATGCGCTTGGTCTCATCTTTGTTACTGGCCAGATCTACAGCAATGGAGCTGGTTCTGTCGGTCATGGTTGCACGAAAGCGCACCTGATTTTTTCCGTAACCTAATTGTACCAGTGATTCTGAATTTAAACGGATAAAAGGAATGTCTCTTGCCACGGCTTCATCTACAATAGAACCTGTACTCGGACCGAAACGATCTTTCTCGCGAATTTCGCGCATTTGTTTGATGTCGCTTTCTAAATCGTATTCTTTTCCTTCCACCAAAGCTTCTGCAATTCTCACTGATGCTTTTGCAGCATATATCCCTACTTTTTCTTCCATGTAAGAGAACACAACATTATAAACGCCCGGGGTTCCTGTGCCGCGAGTACGGCCGTAGCCAACTTCCATACCTGCCAGTGACTGTATCTCTAAGGCAATGTGTTC
>JANYIQ010000060.1 GCA_025362575.1 Bacteroidia bacterium | reverse complement strand
TCCAAAAAATTATCTTATGCCTTCGATTTTAACGGAAGCTACCCTTATACTGCAATGCTTCGTGATCAGATTTCAGGAAAAAATAATTCCTGGGCCATCAGGTGGTACGCCTCTGCTTTTTTAAAAAACAAACTCTGCCTTTATCCCGGAAAATCTCTGGTAAACAATATTGGTATGGATGGAAGTGGGACCCATGGTGATTCAGTTGATCAATATAAACTCGAGCCTATCAACTATCCATTAGAGATCAAAAATATTAAAACAGAAGCAAACGAAATTGCTTTAATTAAGATTGCCGCGTACTTTGACGAATTGATCCCAAAAAATCAATATAAACCGTCATTCTTAAAACGCGTTTTAAAGAAAATTGTCCCTTCATTTTTTGTTTCGCTTTACCATAAATTATCAAATTAGGCAAGACTTACTCGTTTAAAATAAATCAGCATAAGGCTATAAATAAAATATAACCATAAAATTTCTTAAATTTAAAAAGTGCACACCTTAGAGCCATACTACAACTGGAGACACCTTTACATTGCGTCTGAAGATGAGCGATCTCCCTTTTTTGGTCGCGAATACAGTGAGTTTGAGTATTCCAACACGATATACAACTTTTACATTCATCCGCAGTGGGATGATATTGGAAGTGAAACGCTTTACATAAAAATATTATTTTCCGATTACGATGAGAAGTTTGCCATTATAGAACTTATTGGCGAATGGAATGACGCGATCAATAATGACATCATGATCTTGAAAAGAGATATCATTGACGAACTTATTTACTGCGGCATTAATAAATTTATTTTAATTGGTGAGAATGTTCTGAACTTCCATTATTCAGATGATTCCTATTACGAAGAATGGTTTGATGATATTGGTGAAGATGGCTGGATCGTTTTCCTCAACTTTAAAGATCACGTATTAAAAGAATTCAAACGCGCCAATATTGATTATTACTTTGTTTCCGATGGTGAACTCAATGATCTTCACTGGCGAAAATTTTCGCCAGGGCAGGTATTCGGAAACATCTTAAAAATTGTCGGGAAACGCCTTAGTTAAGCCCGTTGCGATGCTGTTTCACTAAATACATGCGATAAAATTTCTTTATCCGGATCTTCCAGCTTTAAACTTCTTCTGTCAAAGACCCGCTTAGCAGTTTCAAACATTTTTTCGAGCCTGTAAGTTTCAAAACCTTCTGCTCCGCCCCATGAATACGATGGAATATGGGTTGGGGGGGAACCGGCTCCAAAAATGTTTGCCCCTACTCCTACCACGGTACCTGTATTGAACATGGTATTGATCCCACACTTAGAATGGTCTCCCATGATCAGACCGCAAAATTGCAAACCTGTATCTTCAGAAGTATTGCTTTCGTAACTGTAAAGCTTAACATTAGCATAATTATTTTTCAGATTGCTGGTATTGGTATCTGCACCAAGATTACACCATTCGCCAACCACAGAGTTACCTAAAAAACCATCGTGTGCTTTATTGGAATATCCGAAAATAACTGAATTATTAATTTCTCCGCCAACTTTGCAATGCGGGCCAATTGTAGTTGGACCGTATATTTTTGCAGAGAGTTTTAATGCACTATGTTCTCCTAAAGAAAATGGACCACGAATAACGGAGCCTTCCATAACCTCAGCATCTTTGCCAATGTAAATGGGGCCCAACTTAGTATTAAAGACAGAAGCTTCTGCAATAGCGCCTTCTTCTAAAAAGATCAAACTTTCTTCTCCAATAACTGTATTGGTCTTACTAAGCGCTAAACTCTTTCTTCCTGAGGTCAGCATCTCAAAATCAGACTTTAATGCTTCACTGTTCTTTAAAAAAATATCCCAGACATTATTTATCAAAAAAACTTCCTTTGTGTATTCGGTATCAATTTTCAAACTCTCGGCACTATTCATGTCGTTTTTACCTGAATTATACGCCAGCAGGCAATCGTTTTTCTTTAATCCGTCTCCTTGTTTTAATTTTTTAATTTCTGTGATCAGGTTAATATCCGGAACTATTTTAGAATTAATGAAAATATTATCCTCTGTGACAGACAAATTCTTTTTAAACTTATTGTGCAGATAAGCCTGAGTTTCATAGCTCACATTAGCTTTACAAAGTTTTTCCCATTTTTCTTTTATGGTTAAAATTCCGATTCTTATCTCAGAAACAGGTTTAGTATAGGTAAGCGGCAAAAGCTTTCTCCAGGTAGTATCATCAAACAAAATAATATTCATAGCTCTGTTCTAATTTTTATCTTGGTTTTAGTGTTCGGCCGGTTTCGCCAGCATCTGTTTTGGGTTCAGTTTTTCCGGTTTCTTCTTTGTTAACTTCTCCTTTAATGGTTCTTGGGGCCGATTGTCCACCTTCTGTTTTTTGTTCAGGTTCTTTTTTAGGTTCAGATGTTTCTCCTTCAGTATTGCCACCCTTAATTATTTTTCCTTCGGCACAGGTTCCCAGATAATCACCATGTGCCTGATGCGCCGGCCAGGCATTTTGTGAAATTGTCAGGGTTTGAGGATTGTTAGGGTTTCCTGGGGGAATATGACAGATAACAATATCAATACCCAACTCTAAATTGCTGCAACTACCAAGATGGTCTCCATGTGCCTGGTGACTAGCCCACTGATTTTGTAAAACATCCATTGTTTGCCAGATATTGTTCTCGCCCTTATGACAAATTTTTATGGTTTGCTGAGAACCACCAAGCGTTGGTGTACCAACAGCACACTCTCCTAAAACATCTCCATGAGCCTGATGCGCCGGCCAGGCGGAAGCACTAACTACAAGTGTTTGTTTTGATCCGTCATTATTTTTGTGACAAATTTTTATTCCATCATCTGAATTACCACCTTCAGGATTACCACCAGGACAAGCTCCCAATTCATCACCATGAGCTTTGTGCTGTGCCCATTGGCTTTGCAAGATCACCATAGTTTGACTTAAGCGTTCATTTTTATGACAAATTGTAATTTCGGGGTCTTTATCAATTCCTCCACCTTCTTCACCTGCTGCAACGCAAGCACCCAATATATCTCCATGCGATTGATGAGATATCCATTGACTTTGACGAATAGTAATTGTTTGTTTTGATCCATTAACTTTTCTATGACAAATAGTAATTATTGGATCTTGATCCATACCACCACCTTCACCGGTATTTAGCGGACATGCACCTAAAATATCACCGTGCGCCAGATGTTCGGCCCATTTACTTTGCATTATGTTTATGGTTTGTTTGGAACCATCTTCGTTCTTGTGACAAATTACAATAACCTTGTCTGCTTCAGCTTCACCAACTTCTGCACTCAATTTCGGACATTCTCCAAGAATATCACCATGTGCCTGATGAGCTGCCCACTGACTCTGCAAAATATTGATGGTTTGTTTTTTTCCACTTACACTTATGTGACAAATAACAATTTCAGGATCTGTATTTGCACCTTCTTCTCCAAACTTTTTGTCTTTACACGGTCCTTCGTAAGCCCCCAGTGCCTGATAGGCCGGCCATTCTGATTGGAGAATTGTAAGTGTCTGGAAATTGATCTTATCTTTTGAATAGCAAATTACTTTCGACTTTGATCCGTTTTCGCCAACAAATGTTTCGTAATTAATGGAGGTGGATTTAGAAGTAGAAGATTTTCCGCTTTTTACAGAAACTACAATTGGATTTGCGCCGGATATCAAAGGAGCATCAAAAGTGATCATACCGGTATTTGCATCAAAATTAAACGTTGTATTTACTCCATTTACAGTTACTGCGATCTGTGATGAAGAACTGGCACCCTCTGCTTTCGCCTTAACATTGTAGGTGTTTGTTTTTATGGTGATGTTACTCACAGCCGGATCTGTTATTGTAAGTCCAAGCTTATTGCCGGAAGTAGTATTACCAACCTCCACCTGTTTTGTATAAACAATACTGATTGTTTTTATATCCTGACCAAAATTATTGGAGGCTGTAATTTCGAAAGTATTATTTCCTAAAACTAAATTAAGAGGAATTGAGAATTGATCATTCTGAGAATTGTATGAAAAGGTATTCACAATGCTTCCGTTGAACTTCACCAGAAGATCACCTGATGAAGCGATATTTAAAATAGAAGCACTTATATTCAATGCTGCTGAACTTGTATTGAAAGGATTTGAAAGTGGATTAGAGAGGTTAATTACCGGAGGATTGCCAACATAATTAATGATGGCCGATTTGGTGTCGCTACGCCCCTGATTGGATGCTGTTATTACAACATTGTTATTTCCAGAAAGTAAATTCACATTAAAGCTAAGATCATTTCCGCTAAAATTGTAATTACTTACTGAGCCACCATTAAAATCAACAGCGAGCTGGCTCCTTGAAGATACATTATATACTTTAGCCTTAACCTCAAAAGTATTTGTATTTGAATTGTAGGGTGAATATCCTGGATTGGTAATGGTTACAGTTGGTTTACTGAATGCAGGATTTGTATTGCCGGATGTTACACCAACCTGATTATTTGTGTTCTGAGTATTATTAGTATTTGTAGTGGTATTCGCAACATGATGAGTGCTGTCTTTTGTTTTATGTCCACCACCAAGTGTAAACAAAAAATTAACACCCGCATAATGGTAAAAATCATTATTCTTTCCGGCCCAGTGATTGTTGATGCCAGCATGACCATCTAACAGATCTGCATTCATACCCTGTGGAAAAGTTACTTTGTATTCGAAGATCATAGAGAAGGCCTGACTGAACTGATAACCTAAACCGATACCTGCTGACGGGGAAAAGGTAAAAATATTTCCGTTCTTGCTGCGCTCGGCATAAGATTCATAAGATCTATCCATGAAACTTTTTTGTGAGCCGATTATGTTTGAGCTTGAACCGGTAGAATCGATCTTACTGAAATTATACATTTTACCATCTGCATCGAGTAAATTGGTATTTGTTCGATAAGCAGAAAAACCAACCCCTCCCCAGAGGTTTAAAATAACATGTGTACGTTCTCTTAACTCATTAAATGAGATCTGCAGTTCCAGGCTTCCTTCCGAAATTTGTGTTTTATAATTATTGTATACGAATTTTGCTCCGCCGGCTGTATCGGCATAGTTAACAGAAGGATTATATGTTCCATTAAGAGCAGGATTAGCAGAAACGTTATAGTTCTTTTTACTGCTAAATCCATAGGTATTTCCAAATAAGAGTCTACCTCTGATGGCTAAACTAAAAAAATGCGACTTATTTTCTAAGATCCCTTTCTCAAGAGTAAAACCTCCGGCAAAACCGGCAGGATTCTTATTAAGATCTGATGTCTGCCACATACCACCAAGATTGAGTCCTAAGCGCCAGGAGTTGTAATAATAATTCTTTGTCTGCGAGAAGACGTTTAAACACAAAAACAGAAGAATCAAAGGATATATTTTTCGCATAAATTTATTTTAAAATAAAAAACACAGAAATTGATCTGTGTTTCTATTTACCAAAAGCTTGCCAATTTATAGTATGTATTGTTAAAATATGTTATTACTAAGGCTTTGAGATTTCAATGATCTTAAATTCTGTTCTTCTGTTTTTCCCATGTTCTTCGTCGGTGCACTCTACACCATTTCCGCAATTATTCAACAATCTTGTTTCGCCATAACCAATGGCTTTCAATCTCTTTTTATCAATGCCTTTTGATAGAATGTAATCTACACAGGTTTTAGCGCGTTTCTGAGACAAAGCAAGATTGAACTCGTCACTGCTTTTTGAATCGGTATGTGAACTTAATTCAATGGCAATGTTCGGACTTGCAGCCAAAACACCAATCACTTTATCGAGTATTTTTTGAGCAGAGGCGTCAAATTTGTAATCGCCGGAGGCATAATAAATATTTTCCACGATAGTAAGCTCATTGTCTTTTTTTGCTTTGTTTTTCATATCGAGAACCTGTAACCATGGATCGTCGACAGAAAAATCTCCCATTGCCACTTTATCGGCATCCAATACCTTGAACTGGAATTTACCTTTTGCATTTTTAATGAGCTCTTTGTAGATACGACCCTTTGAATCAGCGATCAATATCTTTTTTATGCTTCCCATTCTCGGATCATTTTCATCAACAGCGAATAAATATTCCTGAGCGGCTTTCAAATTTTTGAATGCAAATTTCCCTTTGGAGTTTGTAGATATTACCTGATTCACTTCCCCGTTAGCATTGTAGATCATTAATTTTGCATCGGTGAACGGTTGCTTGTCCTGATCATAAACGATACCGTCCAATTCCATGATAAGGTCTTTATCGTCAACATCCATATCGCTTAACATGGTCTTTTCTGTAGCAAGGATATAGAATTTGAACTTTCCACCCTTGGTGTAAAAAGTTTTTATTTCCTTACCGCTTTTGTTGGTTAGAGTAATTTTTGTGTTATCGGGTAAAGAAATATCGCCATCATCAATACTTATAATATAATTTTGGTCGGCCGGCAGGTTCCTGAATGCAAACGCGCCAAACTCGTTTGTTGTGGTCGATTCCACTACATCTCCATACTGGTTCGTAACATTGATCTTGGTGTTTTTAATTGGCTTACTTGGATTTTCTCCATACAACATATTACCGGCAAGGGTTAAATTATCATCGGTATATAGATCAGGTAAACCGTTTGGATCAAGAGGCAGATTCCTAAAAACAAATTTTTCTTTCCCAACCGAATTGGTAACTCGTGAGATCACACCTTTACCATCGGCAAGATAGTACCTTGCCTTGCCTTCCATTTTAACATCTTCAGGATCTACAATGGCAAGGTATTTTTTATCATTATCAAGGTTTCTAAATTCAAAGAACCCTTTATCGTTCGTTCTGATCGAATCAATGATCTTTGCATCAGGAGTAGCTAAATAAACTTTCACGTTTTTAGCGGGCTCACCATTATTTTCAGTTAATAATACAGTACCGGAAACACTTAAGTATTTATTGGTGTATTTAAACCAGTAAATATCATCTTTTCCTTCGCCACCTTCGCGGTTAGAGGAAAAATAACCTGTTGAATCATTTAAAAAACAAATTCCAAAATCGTCGGCACTGCTGTTCAAGTACATGCTTTCGTTTCTGCTAACGATCCATTTACTTTCTTTTTCCTTAGCCGAAAAAATATCAAGTCCGCCAAATCCGGCCAAACCATTTGATGAGAAGAACAAATAGCCGTCTTTCCTATAGTATGGGAACATTTCGTCTCCGCTTGTATTTACATCTGTACCAAGGTTCACTGGTTTATCCCATGAATCTCCATTCTTCTTACAAACCCAAATGTCTTTTCCACCCTGCCCGCCTTTCATATCGGAAGTAAAGAATAAATAATTACCATCTGTACTTAAACATGGGTGAGCTACTGAATATTCACTGCTGTTGTATTTGAACTCCTTAATATCACCCCATTTCAGATCATGTCCGCTTGCAAAGAAAATTTTGGCACGGTTCACAAGGTCTTTATTCTTCTTATCTACTTTGTTTTCTACTCTGGTAAACAATAAGGTTTTTCCATCAGAGCTAAAACTCACGGGTCCGTCATCAAAAGGTGAGTTTATTTTATCTGAGAAAGCTTTCTGACGCGAGGCTTTCTCCACATTAACATTCGAAATAAAAATATCGGTATATGGATTACCGTCTACATCACTGAAACCGGGCTCTGTATAATCATTTTGTTTTTCGCAAACGAAAACCTATTTATTATTAAGAATTGTCGGGCAGAATTCAGATTTAGCGGTGTTAATTCCATCAACATTCTTAACTGTATATTCAATGGCTTTTCGCATCCAATACTTTATTTCCTGAAGAGACTTAATGGCATTCTTTGCCTTAACATCATTAGGTCTTTCCTCTACATAAGCATAGAACTGTGAAATAGCCTCCATATAATTTTTGTTTGATTTTAAAACGTTACCGTAATTATATCGGAAATCAATAGGTATGTTTCCTTTTAAGGTCAGAACCTTCCTGTAGGCTGCCTCTGCTTTTTTATAATCATTTAAAATACGGTAACAATCACCTAATTTGATATATGCGTCAAGCTGATCAGAATTACTTTTCTCAGAAGCTTTAATATATTTGGGAATTGCCTTAGCGTATTGCCCGTCTGCATAAAACTTATCTGCCTTTTCTTTCTGGCCGAAGGAATACGTAACGATCAGTACAAACTGAACTATAATTAGGAACCTTTTACTCATACTTAAATTTTATCTTCTCTATTTTATAAAAAACGTGGCGAAACCATTTTTGATTTATTACTGCCAAAATCATAACCAAGCATTATTTCATGCGAAGCTCCTAATCTTCTTCTATCTCGTGTGCCTGCATCATAGGAATATCCTACTCTTAGTTTATCAGTAGCATAAACCTGAAATAAAGCACCAAAACCAAAACCTTTCCGTACAAAAACACCTGCCCATACGCGTTTCATAAAAAAGAAATTAAGATTAAGATCTGAGCTGCGGTCTTGAGCAACGCTTTTCACCATAATGGAAGGATTGATGAGGAAGTTATCATTGACCACAAAGGATTTACTGAAAACAAGGAACAAATGCGGTTTCAGATCGTAGCTCAAACTATAGTCGGTAAGTGTACCTGTTGTTAGATTAGCTGCCTGAAAACTCTTGTCATACACACTGCCTCCATTTAAGTGAGTAACACTTAATCCGGTGAAAAAGGTTTTTCCTTTTAAATACAAACCTGCATCCATATCTAAAGTTCCTTTATTGGTAGTCGCAAGATCTGTATAAATGGTTTCGTTCTGGTCTCTGTAATTAACCAGGCTATAGTTAAATCTGTACATTGAGTAACCTGCTCTTAATCCAAATGATAATTTAAGATTACTGTTCAGTTTCGCTATGTAAGCAATGTTTGCATAAATACCGGTTACTGATTTCGGGCCAATTTTATCACTTAAAACATTTAAACCAACGCCTAATTTTTTATTCTTTAAAGGACTGTGTACACTTACTACACCTGTTGTTGGTGCTCCGCCAACTCCGCCCCATTGTTTTCTTATATCTGCCACAACAGCAATGGCATCGCGTGATCCGGCATAGGCCGGATTAATAGCGAACTGATTGAACTGATACAAACTGTATTGTGAATCTTGCTGGGAAAATCCCTGAAAGACGGTGAATACTATTAATATGATAAAATATTTTTTCATGAACTATTCTTTAATTTTTTAGCGGTGAGTTAACTCTAACCAGCCCTTAACCGGTTTGGTTCCGTTATTCAGATCAATAATATAAAAATAAGTGCCTGAAGGAGCAGTGTTATTGGAAGGCGGCATTGTTCCTTCCCAGCGATGAGCCGAATCTTTGTTATCGTAATCTTTTATTTCTGCCAATCTCTGCCCCCAGCGATTATAAATAGAAACTATGTTTCCAGGAAACTGTTCAATGTTATCTATTGCAAAATAATCGTTCACGCCATCTCCATTAGGAGTCATACCATTATAAATTGTGATCTGACAAGGCTCTGTACTTCCTGCCACCACAATGTTTTGGATGACAACGCTATCTTTAAGAACGCCACCGTTATAATGAAACACCATTACCGAATAAGTGCCCGGTGCTAAATTGGCTACTGAAGAACACGTGCTTGAGGCACATAAACTTTTGGGTGCCCATTTATAAACAATAGAATCTGTAGAGGTTCCTGTATTTCCTGAAATAGCTCCACGTATAGTGATGATCCCATCAGTTTTATCGGCACAGCTAACCGGTGTAACATAGGCAAGAGCGCTCAATCCGAATTTTGGCGGCTGTAAAAAACCTTGTGTAAGCATACCTGTAGTGTTAGAAAGGGTAGTAATTACAGTTTCGCCTATACTCCAGTCAATTTCAACACCGCCACCCGCCGAGCCACTGCCGCCTGCCGAATTTATTACCTCCGGTGTTACAGGTGTCTGACTTTTTACAGTTATTGTGAAAAGTAGACTGATGAAAATTATTAAACAAATTCTATTCATATCTTTAAATATTAATTATCAATTACAAAGTAGTTAAACGAAAAATTGGTCATAAGCCCGGATGGAGGCCCATGATTTTCAAACTTAATGGTAATGCTGCTATTGGTGGTGGCAGTAACATAACCTACCATTCCGATTCCAACAGGAGTTACAACTATTCGCGGATTATTAATACCGTAAGCTTTGTTAAAATTGATAATTAATTCAATGTATCCGCCTTGAAGAATTGTTGATGGAGGAAAAGAAATTTTAGCACTTCCGCTCACATCCGTACAAAGGTTATTCGGAGCAATTGTAATATTTCCAACATTTGCAGCTGTTATGCTCGACGTAGAAACAGGACTGAAACTTACCGTAGCACCAATTGATCTCATATGTCCATCTTCAAGTAATAGTGCCACGTTTGATGCACCAGTTACTGATGGTCCAAGCTTTGCGTGAACAGCAGCACCTTTACCGCTTTGTGTTGCAAATAAGGCATCAGATGGCGAAGCGGTATAAGTAATTTCGAAAAGACCCGCATTACCGTTAGTAGCTGACTTTGTACCTTGCACAGATGGTCCTGAACCATTCCAGTTAAGTCCATGAATTGTTGCAACAGTACCTGTACTTTTTGCATAAATAGCATTATTACCGGCAATATCAATGTATGCACCAGGCCCTGAGCCTGTATTGGCAATAGTTAAAACTGTTCCGGTTGAACCGGTGTTAAGATTTGAAAACAGAGCAAGTCCCGCTGTAGAAAAAGTTGGCGCAAATTTCACTACCTGAAGCGCGTAACCGCCACCTGCACTTGTTATGGCAAGATCATGTCCGGTATATGTTGATGTTGTTGCCACCTGTAATTTTGCTGTGGCTGATGAACCACCGATCTGAACCTCATCATTAATATTATTTAGAAATACATTCGGAGCTGTTCTTCCCCAAGGACCAAGTGATCCCGGATTTATCCAACCCGCAGACAAACTATTTCTTAATACTAAAATATCGCCTGGGTTTCCTGTTGTAGGGAAATAAAGGGAGTCGTTGATCATTACTTTACCTCTGTCGAATACACCTGCAAAACTATTTCTGTATAATGAACCAAGCGCAGTTCCATAAACACCAACAGATACGCCACTACCAAGAGTGCTGCTGCTTGAAGTTCCAATACCCATTATACCTACTGCATCACCTGTGTTAGAAAAACCCTGTCCCGTTGTTCCAACACCACTTCCTGTACCGCCATTGAAACCAATAAAATTACCACCGCTTATGGGCTTGAAGGTTAATGTGCCTGTGCCGGTAGTACTTCCAATAGCAACACCTCTTACACCAGCCGAGTTTGTATCTGCATTTTGGCGATAACCAAAAATAGCAGCTCTATCATTTGTTATACCTCCACCGGTAACCACATGTAATTTGTTTGTTAAGCCAATAGGCAACAAACCAATACCTACGTGATTACCATCGTTAGTAAGATTATTATCTACTATCCATTTTGGCGGACTGTTCTGCCAGTATAAAGTTTGTCCGGTTACTGTTCCTGTCGGCAAAGCTGCCGATCCTTTAACACGTTCGGCATACAAAGCATAAGGAACGGATACCAGCGGCTGAGGGCCAAAAGTTTGATTACCGAAACCTGCATTAATTGTAACTGTTATAAAGGCAGGATCAGACCAATCGAAAGTTGAAAAAATTCCGGAAGTAGGAGTTCCGCCACCAATCAATAGTGTAAAAATACCAACACTGTTTGACGTCACAGAATGATTTTCTGAATACGTACTGATGGTATTCGAAATAGTGATTGCTAATGTCAATGGTGTATTAGGCAGAGCAACACCACTTGGTGTACGGGCAACACCTTGGTAATTAATTTTTTGCGGAACCTGACTTAATCCTACAAAAGAGGATACTATAAATAAAATTGCTAAGATCTTTTTCATGTTTATTCGATTACAAAATAATTAAAATGGACCGGCATCGCAGCAGGCGTAGATAAACTTAAGGCGGTAGAATTTCTTACTGTAATGTTAAATGAGTTGTTAGTTACTCCCGAAACAAAATAATTTAATTGGCCGAAATCTGCTGCTGGAGTAATTATAACTGTAGGAATTACTGAGTAGTTTTTGGTGAAAGTAACTTTTAATGTTGCATTGTTACCGGGGTTTATCATAGTTGAAGTTGTAATTACTGCAAGCATCGATCCTTTAACATCGGTACACTGATTACAAGTAAATGTTATCGCTGAGATACCTCCGCCTGAAACAGA
>JANYIQ010000053.1 GCA_025362575.1 Bacteroidia bacterium | reverse complement strand
GCTAACCGCAATCAATACACGGAAGGATTATTAAAATTCTTTCACATCAGTAAAAAATTAAGCTATCCTGTGCAATCCTACGATGGTGGACACGAAACCGTATTAGGCGTGTTCGTTGGTTTTATCATTGATAAGAAAAAGAAAAATCCCTATGCGCCAAGTGCAATGAAATTACGCTTCGCTATTGCCAACAGCAATAAATACATTGCCATACCCGCAAGTTACAACAAGGACGTTATGGCAATCAAAGGTGAGAGCGTAAGCGTTAATGACAAAGGTTTAGCCGACACATTAAATGAGTGGGAAACTGCCGTTAAAACCGGAACAGTAGATAGAAAGATACGCCACATTATTACAGGAAATTTATTACAAGCCTTTTCCGATTACAAAGGAAAATTAGTGAGCTATACTACTATTGACGGTGCAACGAAGAAAGGTATTCTCATGCCTGACAACTGGCTACCGTCCGAAGAAACAAAGGGCAAAGTAAATGTGCCAATCGGTAAGGCATTAAAAATTGTTTCATCTCTGACCGTTGGTAATTCTATCAATACCAACAATGGTGTAGGTATTATCCGCCAAAGGGATAACTATAAAATTATTGTGCCGGCATCCCGTCAGCGTGGTGGTGTATTTTATTTAGACACCGATATTTTACCGCTCGTTGAAAACAGAAAGTTTGAAAAGTTAGCGGATAAAATGGTAGCGTTAATGGATTTAAAACACATCGGTAAACTGGTGGAGCTACTGCAAAACAAGCACGGCAGCAATGTTACGTTGAGCGCATCACAATTTGACATCATTAAAAAGGATATACCACAAGGACAAACAAGGGAGCGCAAACCTTTACAGAAAGCTAAAATCATTCACGAAGAATTTATCGAGGCTGATAACAAGGAACTCGAATTAGAAGCAATGGCACTCGAACTTGAATTGGAACTATTAGAATTTTGAGGCAGAACCTCTTTTATTAAACCAAACTAAAATTTAAAACTATGATAACCGCAAACAATTATTACAATCAAATCAACAGCATTGGCGCAAACCAATTACCGCCAACGCTTTTAAAGAGCCATGAGTTAGTAAACAAAGTAACTCAAGAGGGCGCAAGTTGGGAAACCTATAACGGTAACGCTACAATCAAGCGAATGATTGATTTGTATTTAACCAAGCTCAACGAATACGTAGAGCAAAAACAACCGACACAAAAAGCGGTAAGCCCTGCACACAAAGAAACTGTGAAGCATGAAAAAAAACAGCATCCTGTAAAACCACACAAAGAGCCGAAAGCAAAAGCGGTAAAGCAAAAAAAGATTGATAACGCAACACAGGTAGAGCATATCGAGGATGAATTAAAATTTATAAAACGCTTTACATTGCTAAACGGAAAAACAAAGACTGCCGAGCAAGTATTGGGCTTTTTAAACAGCGTACAAAAAGCAATTATTGAAAAGCGTATCCGTAAAACTTCTCCCTATGCTTCGGAAATAAAAATCATTCAGGAAAAATTAGTGCAGACCTATAACGCAATGGGTACAAGTATTCAAATCCACTTGAAGCCTGAAACAATGGAGAAAATGATTAAGCTCGTTAAGAGTGAAAAAGTAATGCCCTTCATTAAATTCATAAAACGATACGTGAGCTTACAAGGTAAAATTGGCGTGAAAGATAAAGCGCAAAAATTATTTGATGATATGCAGAAAGCGGTTAAACAAGGTGTTTTAACGAAATCAGATAAGTATGCCGATAAAGTGAACGTGATGTATTTGAGCTTACACAATTTGTTATTCAAGCCGAAACAACACGATGCGCTTGATATTTCTAAACATGAATTAAATGGATTGTTGGGTATTCTGAACGGCTGTGGTTGTCATGGATTAGAGGGCGTGGAAGATGAAGACGAAGAAGAGCAACCACAAGCTGTAACAAAGCAAAATAAAATTATGAATAGCGTTGATTTTGCAAAGATGCAATTTGACAGTATCGGTTTTCAAGGTAAGTGGTTAGATTTTATCGGAGATCCGTCAAAGGGTTTTACCGCTATGGTATTCGGTAAACCGAAAATGGGTAAATCTTATTTGTGCATTGATTTTGCAGGCTATTTGGCTCGCCATCATGGAAAGGTGCTATACGTTGCCAAAGAGGAAAAACTCGATGCCACGCTTCAAAAGAAACTGAACGACACTAACGTAAAGCATCCTAACCTGTTTGTGAGTGATTTTCTGCCCGAAGACTTGTCGGGATATGATTTTGTAATCATTGACAGCGTGAACAAAATGGAGCTTCAGCCGAGCGATTTAGATACCTTAAAGGCGAACAATCCGGGTGTTTCCTTCATCTATGTATTCCAAACAACGAAAGAGGGAAATTTCAGGGGTTCTAACCATTTTCAGCACGATGTAGATGTTGTTATCGAAGTCCCCGAAAAAGGACAGGCTACACAAAACGGTCGGTTTAATCAGGGGGGAGAGATGCAGATATTTTAATTTGCTCTACCCTGTGGAGTGAATCTCAAAAGGTCGGAAATTCCGACCTTTTTCTGTTAAAATGAATAATATTCCAGTATTAAAATCGAATTACAGCGTATCTCAAAGTATCATTTTTTTGTTATGCACCGAATATTATTCGTATATTTGCGTATCAGTAAGTATCAAATATATAAAAATGAGCAATAAAATTCACACATTTTCATTAGCACTTGACTTTAAACTAATGAATGAAATCAGTGGTATAGACAGATTTGGCGGCTCTTGGAGTTTAATAGAAAAACGTGAAGGTCGGCAAACTCTGAAGCAGTTAAAATCAATCGCCACAGTTGCGAGCGTTGGTGCATCTACACGTATAGAAGGTTCAAAGATGACCAACGATGAAGTTAAGGCACTAATATTTGACAATATCAAAATCGAAAAATTAGTAGAACGTGACCAACAAGAAGTTGTAGGATATTTTAGCGCATTAGATATAATTTCAGAATCGTATAGGGATATTGAAATTACTGAAAGCAGTTTAATGAATCTGCACCATATCCTAATGAAGTATAGTGAAAAAGACCAATGGCACAGAGGAAAATATAAACAACATCCTAACTCGGTGGAAGCCACAAATCCTGATGGTACAAAAACAATTATTTTTGAAACAACTGCACCGGGCTTTCCAACTGAAGATGCAATGCGTGCGTTAATTGATTGGTATAATGCAGACAACACGACACCATCAATAATTAAATCGGCAGTATTCGTTTATGATTTTTTAAGCATTCACCCATTTCAAGATGGCAATGGTCGTTTAAGTCGCCTGTTGGGGACATTGTTAATATTAAAACATGGCTATTCATGGATTCAATATGTGAGCTTTGAGCATGAGATTGAAAACCGAAAAGTAGAATATTATCAAGTTCTTATGGATTGCCAACAGCAACGTCCGGGTGAAAATGTTTATTCATGGATTATTTTCTTTTTAGACTGCTTGGGTAATATCCAAAATAAATTAATGAAAAAATTGGATGTGCAAAAAAGTGAAAATCAAATGTCCCCAAGAGAAAAAATGATTTTTTCATTTATTGAAAATCATCCCGGATGCAAGTCAGGTGAGATTGCCGAGAAATTAAGATTACCATTGCCAACAGTAAAAAGAATACTCTCGGATATGGTGGAAGGCAAATTTCTGATGAAATACGGAACAGGCATTGGCACTAATTACACAACGGAAAAATTGACCGAAATAAAAAGCAATGTAGCCTTGACACTCACAGATAAAGAACAAAAAAAAGAATTTAATCTAAAAAACAAACATTCGTTTTTAGAAATAAAAAAAATAATTCTTACCCCAAAGTTCAAATGGACAAAGCCTGATGATTGGAGCAGAGTATTAATAAATCATCCGCTGATGTTAACTATTACGTGCCATAACAGCAAAGGAGGTAAAAGATTACAACCGTATTCAATCTCAACATTTAATAATCCGTACTATTTCGAGCCTTCGTTTACATTGAGTAGCCCAATACATATTCCAGTAAGTTTATGGGAGGGTATTCCAAACGATAATGAATTTCCAATAAAAGTTACAATAGAACTTTCAGGGGAAGTACCAATTTTTGATTTTGATGTTTTGCTTGTTTATGATGCAGCATTAGAATAAAAACGCACCTCGCATAATGTATAAATGACATGAATAAAATTGATAACCATTAAATAAAAAAACATGAAAGATTTACTTGACAAAATATCTTCTTACAACCTCTTCAATTACTTGTTACCCGGAGTCCTTTTTGTGGCAATTTCAAAATTTTTCACAAGCTATAACTTTATTCAAGACAATGAAATTGTTGGAGTTTTTTTGTACTATTTTATTGGAATGGTAATAAGCAGATTCGGTTCTTTAATAATTGAACCAGTCCTTAAAAAGACTTCATTTCTAAAATTTGCAGACTATAAAGATTTTGTTTCAGCAACCAAAAAAGATGAAAAAATTGATTTGTTTTCAGAAATAAACAATACATACAGGACAATAACAGCAATGTTGGTTTTACTACTAATTATGAAGGGTTACAATTATTTTAAATTTATTTGTAGTATTTCAGACAATACCTCTTTCTTGCTTTCTATTATTTCAATTCTTGCAATATTTCTTTTTTCATATCGCAAGCAAACAAATTATATTACTAAAAGAATCCAAGCAGCTAATCACAATCCTAATAATGTTTAAATAATATGAGTATAGTAAAATCATTTTCTGTTGGTAACGGTGATATGTTTTATATCAAACCATTAGTGTCCGAAATAAATCTTGAATAAAAGGGAGTTACTAACAATTAGTAATCTCCCTTTTTTTATGGAAATTTGTTTTACCACAAACAATAACCATATGAGCAAAAGTAAATATTATTTCGGACAGAACACGCTGGGTCAAGTATTGAAGTTAGTACCAACCTCACTAGTGAGCAAAGCCGCTAAAGAAACAGGAAGTGATTTTGCAGTAAAGAAGTTCAGCACTCTAAATCATCTTTATACGATGTGTTACTCTGTGTTAGCAGATGTTACAGGGTTAAGGCATGTATGCGATGGTTTGCTTGCTATGGGCGAAAAGCTAAAGCATTTAGGATTAGATTATGTAGCCCCCAAAAGCACTTTGTCTGATAGCAATAAGAATAGAAACAGTGCCGTGTTTGGTCAAATTTACCAAGGGTTATACCATCATTATCATTCAATTATTTCGGACAGTTCAATGGTAGAGTCACTTTTACGAAAAGCATACGTAGTAGACTCCACAACCATTAGTCTTTTTAAAGCCATTTTAAAAGCAAGTGGGCGTAAATCAAAAGATGGTAATTCAAAAGGAGGCATAAAATCACATGTTCAAATACGATTGTTAGACGAATTGCCAATGAATATAAAATACACAGCAGGAGCATCCAATGATCATGATTTTTTAAAACATTTGGTTCTGGAAAAAGAAGATATAGCCATATTTGATAAAGCATATGTTGATTATGCTCAATATGCCAAATGGGGCAGAGAAGGTATTTACTTTGTTACCCGAGAAAAAGATAACGCTAAAAGCATTGTATTGTCAGAGAGGGAACTCCCCATTGATAAAGACTTTGAGATATTATTGGATGAAGAAGTAATCAAAGAATATAACGATGAAGATAATCAGACTCAAAAATTTGTGTTGAGACGAGTGGTAATTTGGAGCGATAAACACCAGGCTAAAATAGTATTGCTTACCAATATGTTTCATTTAGAAGCGGCACAAATAAGCTTATTATACCGTAAACGTTGGCGTATCGAGTTACTATTTAAACAACTCAAACAAAATTTTCCTCTCAAATATTTTTTAGGCGACAATGAAAATGCAATACGAATACAAATATGGTGTTGTCTCATAGTCAATTTACTGATAACAATTATCAAGTTAAAAACAGCAAATAAAAAAATGTCATTTGCTTTAACAGTTAGTATTATCAGGCAACACCTGATGAGCTATCTTAATATTTTAGAATATCTAAAATACCCTGAAGGGTTAAGAGCGGAGTTTAAAAAGTCATATCCGTTTAGGAAAAATTATAATACACAAGCATCGTTACTTTTCAACACATCTTAATTTTTAAGGGGGGGGCGGTTGTTTTAAGAAAAAAAATTGCTCAATAAAATCAACACTTTGCGAGGATTTTATTCATTATTTTGTATCTTTCCGTCCGCTAATGATATCAAACATAATCAAGACAACTTTACAATAATTGATTGTTGCCTAAACGACAGCAATAAAAAGACTATTGTTGATGAGATAATTCAGGAGTCAAGTTCAAAAAATATTTCGAGATTTATTTCTACCCATCCAGACCAAGACCACCTTGCTGGTTTAGAATACTTAAATAGTCGAAACCCAATATTGAATTTTTATTGCGTTAAAAACGAAGCAACAAAACCGGAAGAAACAATAGACTTTAATAAATACTGTGAATTACGAGATTCTGACAAAGCATTCAACATTTCCAAAGGCTGCAAAAGAAAATGGATGAATGAGGATGATACCACCCGAAAACATTCGGGAATAAGCATTTTATGGCCTGATTGGGCAAAGGTTCCGTTTCAGGTGTAACAGGTACAGGTTCGATTTTATCCGGCTGGGGAATAATTTCAGGTGATGTTTCAGGCACTAAAGGCTGTGTTTGAGGCATTGGTTCTATTTCCTAATCTTTTCTTTTGGGTGTTTCGTTTCTCATTTTTAAATTATTTATAATGGTTCAAGCAAATCCTTAACTACTCAGTTAATAATAGTTGATGATTTTTACTTTCTGTTATCTCTTTAACCCGTTTGCCTAAAAGAGCCTCTAAATCTTCTTTATAAATCACTTCTTTCTCCAATAAAAGCTCTGCAAGTTGATCCAATTTATCGCGATGTTGCGTTAATATATTCCTCGCATTCTCATGAGCTTCCTCTACTATTCTCCTTACTTCAACATCTATTAATTGCCCTGTGGCTTCACTAAATGGTTTTTGAAAACCATTTTCTGAAACGCCTGTTGAGTCATAAAAACTTATACACCCAATTTTTTCACTTAACCCAAGATTAGCCACCATTGTATAAGCTAATTTTGTGACTTTTTCCAAATCGTCTAATGCCCCGGAAGACGCTTCTTTAAAAACAATTTCTTCTGCCGTTCTCCCACCAAGAGCCATACAAAGGCTATCCATAAATTGCGACCGTGTAATTATTTTTCGTTCTTCGGGTAAATACCATGCACCTCCCAGCGATTTACCCCTTGGAATAATAGAAACTTTTACAAGTGGATCAACGTGTTTCAGCATCCAACCTGTTATAGCATGTCCTGCTTCATGATAAGCAATAACTTTTTTTTCGGAAAGCGAGATAATTGTACTCTTCTTTTCCAATCCGCCAACTAATCGATCGATTGCTTTTGAAAAATCTTCCGTATCAATTGCATTTTTCTTGCTTCTTGCAGCAATAAGGGCCGCCTCATTACATACATTGGCAATGTCTGCGCCTGAAAAACCGGGTGTTTGTGAAGCCAGAAATTCAACATTCACTTTTTTATCAAAAAGAAGTGGTTTAAGATGTACTTTAAAGATAGCTTCCCGTTCTTGTTTATTGGGAAGTTCCAGGTAAATATGGCGGTCAAAGCGTCCCGGCCTTAATAATGCAGGATCAAGAATGTCAGCCCTGTTGGTTGCGGCCATCACGATGACCCCGGCATTCGGATCAAACCCATCCATTTCGGCTAATAACTGATTAAGCGTACTGTCTCGCTCATCATTTGTCTGAATGGAAATAGCTTTGCCCCGCATCCTTCCAATAGTATCAATTTCATCAATAAAAATAATACTGGGAACTTTTTCCTTGGCTTTATTAAACAAATCACGTACACGGGAAGCACCCACTCCAACAAACATTTCGATAAACTCGGAACCTGACAAAGAGAAAAATGGAACTCCCGCTTCTCCGGCGACGGCTCTTGCCATATGCGTTTTGCCTGTACCCGGAGCACCAATTAATAATATTCCTTTAGGTATTTTTGCACCTAACCTTGTAAAATGCTGCGGTTGTTTTAAGAATTCAACAACCTCCATCACTTCCGTTTTCGCTTCTTCATAACCGGCTACATCTTTAATAGTGACTGGACTGAGTTTCCCGCTTCCATATTCCTCCGGTTTTGATTTTCCAAAATCAAAAAGAGAACTCCGCATTTTTCCAATACTGGAACCCATTCCCTTAAAAAGAAAATTCCATAATAGAAGAACTAAAACAAAGGGAAACACCCATGAAAGAATATTAGACCACCAATTTTCTCTTTTATTATAAGTAATTATTGCTCTATCCTTGTCTGCAAGATTAGCCTGCGCAACCTCTAATTGCTGCTCAAAAACTTCTAATGAACCAATGGTAAAATAATAATGTGGGCCGGGGTTAAGTGTTTTTCCAAATAATCCTGAAGAAACATTCTTATACTTTTCTTTTTTTAGGCTATCTTTTTTTATATAAACCTCCACGCTTTCTTTATTTACAACATCAATCCTTGATACATCGCCTTTCAGCAACATTTCTGTTTTAAATTTTGGCCAGGTGATTTCTTCCATATTGGAATGACCGAAGTTGCTGAAAAAAAGAGCAGTTATGCCCAGGATTAAAAGAGCATATACCCATTTACCCGAAAATGTTCTCGGTTTTTGCTCAGGAATTTTATTCCAGTTCACATTAATATTATCTTTTTCAGAATTCACAAGATTGGAATTATTTATTTAATAAACGGTAAAGAATAACAATAAAATCCCCTTTCTATTTAAGATCACAGGAAGGGGATTTTTAAAAAGTCAAAAAATAAATTTATTTCATTGTTTTATCTTTTAACAAATCTCCATTTGATGAATAAAACAATGTATGCTTTTCTTTTCCTTTTTCCACTTCTACCTTATACACTTTTATTTTATCCATTTCAAAGTCTCTGAATATTTCTTCTTTGTCCTTAGCCATTTTCCAAGTGCTATATTCACTTTTGGCGATAGCGTCGGAAACTGGCTTAGGAAGTTCAGAATCCAATTTTTTATGTGTAGCAATTTTTTCCCCTGATTTAGAATAAATTACCTTGTGAGGTGTTTTATCTTTAGTAAATTCAACTACGTAAAATCCCGGATGTTCATATTCAAATAAATAAGGGTTAAAGCCATACCAATCATTTCGATAGTCAAATTCGGGATAACCATACCAATATTCATTCGAAATAATTGGATATTCTTTAAAATAAGTTTCGGTTACCACTGTAGGAACTTTATTTTTTTCAATTTTAGCAGGCTTTTTACCACATTGTTCAGTTGTCTTTACAGTGGCCTGACCGAAAGAACTCATCGTAAAAGACGCAAGCAAAATGCATCCTGCAATAACTTTAATAATTTTTGTTTTCATGTTTTTAGTTTTAATTGGTTATAATTTAATTAATTTGGTAATACATTTTATTTCTTTGTTTTTTCCTCTAAAGCCTGATGTTCTTTTTCGGCCTTATCAATTGATTCGTGAAGATTTTTGGCATGCTCTATAACCTTAGCTTCATTGTGAGAAGTCTTTTTCAACTCCTCATTTAAAGCATTGGCGTGATAGGCCGCCTGGATATGATAGGTTTCAATAGCCGTAACATATGGTAATGCAACCTCCGTATGATCACGCGGTATTGTTTTTTTCAAATTCTCAAATACTTTTTTAGCTTCTTCTAAATTTTTTGTTGCCTCTGAAGCATGTTTTACGTGTTCCTCTTTTGTTTTTGATTTCCCGCTTATGATTGTTTGAGTATGCTCTATAATTTTAGTGTGATGCGCAGTAAGGGCTTTGTGATCCTCTTTGGTTTGGGAGAAAGCGCTGTTTCCCCAAGAAACAAATGCTGCCATTACCGAATAAGCGATTATTTTTTTCATACTTTTTTATTTTTTGTAGAGGATTTTAGTTTTCCTGTTTTGAAAAAAAAAAGCCTTACGGGGCTGATTATTCCATAAACCGGCTATTAAGAAATTTTTATCTCTTTTTTGGGGTTAGAATAAAAAGTTCTAAAGTTGAATTGTCAGGTACATCCTGAAGATTAATTTCGCATTTGCCTTCCGGAAATATAATATCATAACTACCCGCTTTTACACCGCTTTTCGTTTGCCAGTCTTTTGGAAGGTTGATGCCATAATAATTCTCCTTCACATCCTTGTTATGAAAACCTACAAATACAACAGGGTTTTTATTTATTGTATTTTGTTTAATTTCCTGCGGTTTCTGTGAAATAGGATTGATATCAGAACTTTTACCATTCGTGCCCAACGGCCCAAAAGAAATCAGCATCAACATAGTAAGTGCAATTATGGTTAGAATAATTACGGCTATAACTTTTTTATTCATCTGAACCTGTTTTATTAATGTTGAAGGGAATTAGTATATTAACAAATGTATTTCTGAAAAACTAATTACGTTATGACATACATTAAGGTTGTTTTGCGCACAGGTAATATAAACGAAAGCCTGAAGAACAAGATATAAAATATTTTTTTTCAGTTTAATTTGTCTTTTCATAGTGTTTATTTTAAAACGCAGTTTGTGCCGGTATTTACACACTGCTGATGACAATGATTCTGCGTATTATGCATGTTGTAATTGGTAACATAACCAGTAGAATCGGTGCACTCACACGTATAATTCTTATAGCATGAACTGAAAAATATTATAACAAAACAGACAAGAAAAATTGAGATTTTCATTATTATTTACTTTATAGTTTAACGATTCAAATATCAAACTTGATAGTAGTGTTTACTATGATTTTGATAAGCCGTGAAACTGATTTTGATCATAGAAATTTTAGTTATTAAAAAAGCCCCTTGATTTAGGGGCTTTTTGATGTTGCGAGTGCTGTTATTCGTCGAAATTACTGCATCTCTGAACACAGCTTTTCGCAGTTACGACATTCGGTTGCGCACTTTTTGCAATCCGCCATATCTGACTTATCGCACTCAGTAGCACATTTTGCACACGCTTTAGCACATTCGCCACATTCCTCTTTAACATTTTTGTTCTCCTTCATTGCCTTAACGGCTTTTTCACAAGCTGCTATGCATTCTTTGCAAGCTTTTTCCATTTCGGCCATTTTAGGATCCTTCCCGCACTTTTTTTCTACTTCTTTACAACAAGAGATACATTTGTTACAGGCATCAATGCATGCCTTGTACTTATCTGATTTTACTTCGATTGTTGTTTCTGTTTTGTTGATGTTTGAAATTGCTGCCGTTGCAACGAATCCGATCACTGTGAATAATAAAATTAATTTTTTCATGGTTTTTGTTTTTTAGTTTTTAATTAATAAATTTTTTACTGTACAAGAATACTTCAGTATATGCCGAACAAAGATGATAAGCGACAATATGGAACATGATGGGTGTCAGTTTTTATGTTTTTATTGTTAAATAACGGAAGTATATCGCGTCATCCAGTATTCAGCAGAAACCAACAAATAAAATATCAGCAATACACTATTTGAAAAATCTTCGTTAGAAACGGTGAATTGTGTGCTGAAACCGTTAACGATCATGGTGGAAACTTTGTCCATTTCCAATAACCAAATTATTTATAAGTTTTTGTTAGGGTCGCAGGCGTACAAATGATAAAATCCCCACTTCCATAAACTACCTCATCCAACTTAGAATTATCTTTTTGTTCGTTGGTTGAGATCACTAATATTTTCAGATCAGGATTTTGTTGTTTTAAATACCACTCAATTGCCTGATGGTAATTGCTATGATAAGCGCCATTGTAATGAACAAAAGCTTTTCCTTTTGACCAGTTTTTCAAAATGAAGTAAGCCATCGTAGCATCTTTATAAGCCTGAGACTTTGGCAAATTTTCGCCGCCGTGCCCTCCGGCATTCTCAAAAATCTCTTTGTAACATTTTAAATTGCCATCATATTTAACAGGAAAGGGGGCGATCCACTTTTTTGCTTCCACATCAATACTATCAAGTGACTTTTCTCCTCTTGAATACACCATATTTGCATAACGACGGGGAATATTGCAGGCAATAAATTTAAGATGATTGGTTTTAGCAATATCTAATAAAGGTTTATAATCTGTAGCGTAATTATTCCACAGTTTCACCTCCTCTTTCATGGTTTTTTCAGTGGTTCTGCCGGCGAGATATTCATCCAACGCTACTTGATCATCGGCTTCAAACATTTCTGCTCCTAAAACAAGATTTTCTTTTTTATCGGCAAAGAGATCTTCTGTCAATTCCCTTTGCAACCAATGTGACATTGGATTATCATGCAATTCGCCGAATAAAATAATGTCGGCTTTTTTTGCTTCGGCCAAAAGCTGATCATAAGTAGTTTTCGTTCCTTTTGAATTGAATAACACATATGCTAATTTATCTGTTTTAATATTTATGAAACTCAGTAAAAATATTGATAGAGTGAGTAAAAGAGATTTTTTCATAATTTTAATTTAGTTTTGATTTCTTAATGTTGAGAAGCCATTTAATTGCCTCATCTTTATTAGTAAATATTTTGAACGGTGTTTTAGGTCGATTGATAAATAAGAAACCGTTCATTAAGATACGAGCTCCAATATTATTTATCAAAGCGGCGGTTGCCAAGCGTGTTTTATCCATTATACCACTATTAACATAATCCCGCGCATCTTTTGTAATCGTAAAAAATGCTCTTGCATCAAAAAGTGCAAGCACTTGCTTATGACCCGTAAGTTGAAAATCAGCTTCGTGGTCTTCTTTTAAAGATTCAAGATCAATATGTACCCCTTCGCGAACTTTTATACGAAGAATTCCGTTTTCATCAACAAACTTTTCGTTGATCTTAGTAACAATAGTGGACATAGGGGAATTGAATATTGGCTAATTTTTCAAGAAATTCGAGTTTCTTTAGGGTGTTTAACGCCAAACCAAAGTGTAACAGTATAATGTAAAAGAGATAGGACATTTTCTTAAGTTTAACAATTATAAAAATACTAAAGAAAATGGAAGAAAACAACAACACACCAAAGAAGCCTGGAAGAAAGCCCTACTTAAAACGATAACCCCATTTGAAAAAAGAATTGCCTGTCTTCTTTTGAAACAGCATAATCGAGTCGTAAAATAGTATTTACATTCCAGGCGATCCTTATACCTAAACCCTCTGAATAGCGTAAATTATTAAGATTAGATGGAATTCTGTCAATGCTGTCCCATACACCGCCAGCATCAAAAAATGGCACAGCACTAATTCCAATATTTTGTTTCAAAACATTGAAATTTGTCAGACCGCATCGCAATTCCAAATTTGTAAATTGTATTGTGTGACCAAGAAATCGATTTTGTTTGAAACCTCTAAGAGTACTTGCACCACCAAGTAAATCAATAGCTCCTTCCGAAGATCGACAATCCTGATATCTAAAAAACGGAGCATCACCGGAAGTATAACCTATTCCAAAACGCCCGGCAAATATCATTCTCTTAAATGTTTTCGGGAATAAACCTTTGTAATAATTAAAATGGAAGAATGTTTTGTTAAAGTCATAATCTGAACCAAAAGCCTTTAAGGAGAGCTCGTTTGTTAGCTCGGCAAATATTCCGTTGGTTGGATCTGTTTCCAAATCTCTCGTATCATAGGTTAGGCCGGTTTCTAAAAATGAGATCAGGATATTATTTCCGACACCTTTTATAAGGCCATTATTAAAATCGTTTCTTAAAAGTGAGTTTCCCGGAAAGGGTTCCAAATTTAATTTAGCCACTTCAGCGCCAATAAGAGTTCTTAGTTTTCCTTGAAAGAAGGAACGCTCAATATTGAGATTGGCTAAAGCTTCTTGTCGTAAATATGTGTTATAAAATTGATTACCACCTGTTAATGATTTCTCATAATCACTGTAATTAGCATTATTCACTGCTTGTTTTGTACTGTCCCCATCGGGATAATAGCTCAATGGTTTTAGCGATTTTTCATCTATGCCAAAGTAAAGAAGATTAGGGTTTGATTCATAAGAAACTTCCCCGCGCACCCTCCATTTAGTATTAAAAATATAGGGTATATCGTAGCCCAGTTTTATTTCACGTCGATCACGAGTTGTATTAAACAATGCAATATCTAATTTCCCACGATAGGCGGTGTATTCAAAGAAAGGATCACTTCGCTTGCCCGAAAAAAATATTGAACCTTCGCCACCATAACCAAAACCATTTATCGGATCAGAACTGAAATCCGGAATCCCAGTAACATAAACGCCTTCCTTTTTATGCGCCAATTCTTTGTCAGATAATTTTTTTTCTTTTGCAATGGCAAAAGGCAATTTGGAAATTTTAGTTGTGGTATCATTTTTTTGTTCTTGGGCATCCAATTTGTTTACGGCTCCCAAAAAAATTACAAGAATGAATGCAGCAAGTATTCTCATAATTTCAAAAGTTGAACTATTTTTTGTTCTTACTTTGAATCAGAAGATAATTCACTTTGTACATTTTATGAGCAAAGTCGTAAGAATGAGCAGCTTTATCAGGAACATCAGATTTAAGTTCCTCATCTACTAAACGACGGAATTCTTTATTTTCCGCAAATTCAGCTTTTAAATTATCATTGGTTAATTGCTTAATCTCTCCGGTTAAATCCTTGCTGAAGTAAAACACAGCGTCTTTTTCTACCGTGATTCCGTTAAGAACAACCTTGCTTAATTTGTAAACAAAAATACCAAGCTTTTCCACGATTTCGTACTCTTTATTGTTATAGAAACGCCAGGTTTTATTATTACAATCCTTATAAGCAAATATGTTGCTTTTCAAGAAGGCCTTTTTCTTCCCTTTGTAGATCACATCAAAGGATTCTCTTGTAAAAAAATCATGCTTTTTAAAATCTTCGTGATCTTTTTTACATTCTTCTTCCTCTATTAGTTTATTGTTTTGAAAATCCTCTGCTGTCAGAAAAATCCCACTGGTCACTATATGGTTTTGAGCAAAAACATTGCTTGCTGAGATAAACAGTAACAGAATTAATGTTCTAATATTTTTCATGGCTTTTATCTTCCCTAAAGAACTTAATTAAGGGTTGTGTACTAAATGATAACGGTCAACACAATAACTGACATTACTCATCTTAGAATGACAATTGTCATTGGAATCACGATGAAATAACCTACATTTGTCAATAACAAAAAAAACTGAAGACATGAAAAAAGTAATTCTTTTATTGGTGGCAATCGGATTCGTTACGATGGCTGCAAAGATGCCAGATGCAAATGAAAAAAGCACGATCAAAAGTGCAATGAGCAACGAGAAATACAAAGAATGTATTGCTGCTTGCGAGGCATGTATTGCTTCTTGCAAGGCATGCGAAAAAACATGCATAAAAGACAAAAGCTGTACAAAAACCTGCAATGAATGTGTTAAGGCCTGTGAGAAAGCAGTAAAAGCAATGAAGGAGGACAAAAGCGTTAAAGCTGAATGCTTGGAATGCGCGAAAATGTGCGAAAAGTGCGCAAAAGAATGCGATAAATGCGCAAGTGAAGAAGGAAAGAAATGTGCGGCTGATTGTCGTACATCGGCTAAGTTGTGCAATGAGATGTAAGAATATAATTGTTCTACGGTAATTAGTTTAAAAAGGGAATGAATTTTTGTTCATTCCCTTTTTTCTTACATTTGTATTACCCCTTTAAACTAATTAATCAAATTATGGAAAACAAAAAGGAACATTGGGAAAAAGTATTTGCCGTAAACAGAGAAAATGAAGTCAGTTGGTTTCAAACCTACCCTAAAACCTCGGTTGAATTTTTGGAAATGTTTAATTTGTCTCATGATGCCAATATCATTGATATTGGAGGTGGTGATAGTCGTTTTGTAGATATACTTATAGAAAAGGGGTTTAAAAATATATACGTGCTTGACATTTCTGCGAATGCTATTGAAAGAGCAAAAAAACGAATGGGAGAAAAAGCCAACAAAGTAAATTGGATCGTGTGTGATATTACTGAATATGAACCCAAAGTTAAATTCGATTTTTGGCATGACAGAGCGGCGTTCCATTTTCTCACTACAGAAGAAAAAATAAACAAATACGTTTCTATTGCTGAAGCCGCTATCAATAAAGAAGGTTATTTAATATTGGGAACATTCTCAGAATCCGGCCCAACTAAATGTAGCGGATTAGAAATTAAACAATACAATGAAACTTCGATGTCCGGTCGTTTTGAAATAAGGTTTGATAGAATCAAGTGTATAAAAGAAGATCATATAACACCTTTTAATACAATCCAAAATTTTTTATTTTGTAGCTTCCGAAGAAAATAATCTAGACAGGTTGAATTAGAAAAACTGATAACGTCCTTCAAAAAATAAGGTGCAAAAGATAAGTGTAAAATAAATCAGGCTATATTTGTATATTGTGAAGAACAAGCTGCGCATTTATTATATTTTGTAACTATATTGCCTACCATTAGATAGACAGGGCCTTCAGAGATTCTTGAGGCCTTTATTCTTTAAAAGTTGGTACAACATAGGTTACATTTTTTTTGTTTTAAGACGCAAACTATTACTCACAACAGAAATAGAACTCAGTGCCATTGCGGCACTTGCAATCATAGGATTTAATAAGAAACCATTAATTGGGTACAATATCCCTGCCGCAATTGGAATACCGACTACATTATAAATAAAAGCCCAAAACAAATTCTGTTTAATAGTGTTAACGGTAAGTTTCGAGAGCCTGATAGCTTTAGGAATAAGTAATAAGTCAGAAGATATGATTGTCATTTTAGCAACATCAATTGCAATATCAGAACCTTTACCCATTGCAATACTCACATCTGCCTGCGCTAATGCATGAGAGTCGTTTATTCCATCTC